>JANOYK010000458.1:0-2069 GCA_031428855.1 Burkholderiales bacterium
GGTGCGTCGGAGCCCCAGTTCTTCTTGTAGGCGAAGATCGCGACGGTGATCATCATCAGCACCGTCATGACGATGCCCGGCAGGATGCCGGCCATGAACAGCGCGCCGATCGAGACGTTGGCCATCATGCCGTAGATTACGAACGGCAGCGAGGGCGGAATGATCGGCCCGAGCGTGGCTGAGGCAGCGGTGACGCCGACGGCAAACTCTTTTTCGTAACCGTGCTCGACCATCGCCTTGATCTCGATGGTGCCCAGGCCAGCCGCATCCGCAATTGCGGTGCCGCTCATGCCGGCGAAGATCACCGAGCCGACCACGTTGACGTGGCCGAGGCCGCCCTTCATCCAGCCGACCAGGGCCAGGGCGTAGTTGTAGATGCGCGTGGTGATGCCGGCGTTGTTCATCAGGTTGCCGGCCAGAATAAAAAACGGCACCGCCAGCAGCGGGAAGCTGTCGATGCCGCTAATCATGCGGTGAAACACCGCGAACGGCGGCGTCACGCCAGTCCAGAGGATATAGACCAGCGACGCGCCAGCCATCGCGATGGCCACTGGCACACCGCCGCTCATGAAGAGCAAAAACAGAATTTTGAGCATAAGGGGTGGTCCGCTGTGGCCGGAGGCTCAGCGGTCCTCCATGGTGGATTCGGGCTGTTGCAGTACGGTGTAGCCACGCTTGAGATGCACCCGCATCACCAGCACCGAGCGGATGCACATGGTGGCGAAACCAAACAAGCAGACGCCGTAAACGATGTTGACCGGCAAGTCGATCACCGTCATCTTGAGGTTGCTCATGCGCTGCATCATCAAGCCGGTGTAGACCACCGCCGCGCCGAAGAAGGCGATGCGCAGCACGTCAACTGCCAATGCGACGGCGTGGCCAAATTTCTTCGGAAAGTAACGGAAGAAAAAATCGACCTGAATATGATTGTTTTTGGCCACGCCAATCGCTGCGCCGGTAAACACGGTGGCGATCAGCAGATAGCGCGCAATCTCTTCGGTCCAGGCGGCAGAGTCGTTGAGCACGTAGCGCGTGAAAAATTGGGTAAACACGGTGATGCCGAGCGCCCAGAAAAACATCAGGGCAATCCAGGCTTCGGGCGTGGTATGCGACAGGTCCACGGCCTCGTCCTCGACGTGAAACTCGCCGTCATCGCCGACGATTTTTTCTGCTTCAGCATGCATTGGTGTTGGTGCTTTCGCTAGTATGGATCAGCGATGGGGGGGAGGGGAATGCGGTGGAAACCGTTGTGGCACAACGGTTTCCACTGATTGGGCAGCCCTTGATTACTTGATGGCAACGATACGGTCATAGTCCTTCTTGTCAAAGCCGAGTGACTCGACCGTGACATTCTTGACCACGGCATCGACAAAGCTCTTGCGGTTGACGTTGACGATGTTGATGCCTTTCTTCTTGAACTCATCGACCAGCTCGCCCTCGCGCTTCTTGATCTGGGCAGTGGCGCGGGCGGCGGCTTCGAGCGCCACGTCGGAGAAAATCTTCTTCTCGGCGTCACTCAATTTGCTCCAGATATGCGGGGCCACCTGGGTGGTGAGGCCGTCGATGATGTGGCCGGTCAGCATGATGGCTTTTTGCACTTCGTAAAACTTCTTCGCCTCAATCGTGGTCAGCGGGTTCTCTTGCGCTTCGACCGTGCCGTTTTGCAGCGCCAGGTAGACCTCGGCGAAGGCGATCGGCGTCGGGTTGGCGCCGCAGGCGCGCGGCGTGGCGGTGTAGGTCGGCACATCGGGCACGCGGATCTTCAGACCCTTCATGCCGGCACAATCGGTGAACGGCTTTTGCGCCGTGGTGTGGCGCGCGCCGTAGTAGGTGTAGGCCAAAATCTGAATGCCGGTCTTGGCGCGAAAGCCCTCGACCATTTCGTTGAACACCGGGCTCTTGCTGTAGGCGAGCAGGTGATCGGCGTCACGGAAGATGAAGGGGTAATAGGCGATGCCCAGACGCGGAAAGCTGCGCGCCGCAAACGACGGCCCGCTGATAATCATGTCAATGGTGCCAAGCGCCATGCCCTGGTTGATGTCGGTCTCTTTGCCGAGCGAGGAGGCGGG
>JANOYK010000459.1:0-4724 GCA_031428855.1 Burkholderiales bacterium
GGCAGCGCGCACCAGAAAACGCGTGGCGTCCCAATGCGGCGAGGCCGCGAGTTCAGCCGCGATGGCACCGCCTAAAAAGCCGGTGCCGCCGGTGACCAGCAAGCGCAGAGGAGGAGGGGGCACGAAAGACCGGGGAAGGAAGGTGGACAGCCGGTGGAACGCCGGTGGCTAAGTAAAGGGGACACACGCATATGAACGGCGCGTAAACGGCGTGTGAAGGGCGCGAATTATAGCTGTGACGGCATGCGGAAAGACTAAAATCCGGTCTGTCCTTGTGTCCTGCCGAGAGCCGCCCGCCCCTTGTTTTCCACCAAACGCCAGCGCCGCATGTTCCGCGCCGCCACGATGCCGCCGCCGGGCGGCGCGGGCGGCGCTGAACTCAAAAACGCCGGGCAGGAGCTGCAGGCGTTTCGCGCCCGCCTGCTGTTTGCCGGCGCGCTGGTGCTGCTGTGTTTTCTGGTATTGGCAGCGCGCTTTGTCCAGTTGCAGGTGTCGAATTACGACGAATACCAGTCGGCCGCCGAAGACAACCGCATATCCGTGCTGCCGATTGCGCCCAACCGCGGCCTGATCGTGGACCGCAACGGCGTCGTGCTGGCGCGCAATTTCTCCGCCTACACGATCGAGATCACGCCGTCCAAAGTGGCCGACCTGGAAGCGGCCATCAACCAGCTCGCGCAGCTGATCGAGGTGCAGCCGAAAGACCGCAAGCGTTTCGCCAAGCTGATGGCGGAATCGAAAAACTTTGATTCGCTGCCGATCCGCACCCGCCTGACCGACGAGGAAGTGGCGCGCTTTGCCGCCAACCGCTGGCGTTTCACCGGCGTCGATATCAAGGCGCGCCTGTTCCGCCAGTATCCGCTTGGCGAGCTCGCTTCACACGTGGTCGGTTATATCGGGCGCATCAGCGAAAAAGACCTGGAGCAGATCGGCGCGCGCGACGCCCTCGCCAACTACAAAGGCTCGGAGCACATCGGCAAGATCGGCATCGAGCAAAGCTACGAAAAAGAACTGCACGGCACTACCGGCTTTGAGCAGGTCGAGGTCGATGCCGGCGGGCGCGCGGTGCGCACGCTGGCCCGCACCGCGCCGGTGTCGGGCAACAACCTGGTGCTGTCGATTGACATCGAGCTGCAGCGCATTGCCGAAGAGGCGCTCGGCAACCGCAAGGGCGCGGTGGTGGCAATTGAGCCGGCCACCGGCGAGGTGCTGGCGTTTGCCAGCCGCCCCGGGTTCGACCCGAATTTGTTTGTTGATGGCATCGACACCGCCAACTGGGATGCCTACAACAACTCGCCCGACAAGCCGCTGCTGAACCGCCCGCTGCGCGGTGCCTATCCGCCCGGCTCGACCTTCAAGCCCTTCATGGCGCTGGCGGCGTTGACGATGGGCAAGCGGCGTCCGGAACACAGCATCAGCGACCCCGGTTATTACATGTTTGGCAGCCACCGATTCCGCGATGACAAAGTCGGCGGCCACGGCCTGGTCGACATGCACAAATCGATCGTCCACTCGTGTGA
This sequence comes from Burkholderiales bacterium, assembly GCA_031428855.1. Classification (GTDB taxonomy): domain Bacteria; phylum Pseudomonadota; class Gammaproteobacteria; order Burkholderiales; family JAEUOS01; genus CANJDH01. The sequence goes on from JANOYK010000459.1 coordinate 1,521, forward strand.
CACCTACTATTACATTCTGGCCAACGACATGGGCATCGACAACATCGCCAAGTATCTCGGGCCGATGGGCTTTGGCGGCATCACCGGCATCGATATTGATGGCGAGATGCCGGGCATTCTGCCCTCGACCGCCTGGAAGGCGAAGCGCTTCAAAAAGCCCGAACAGCAAAAGTGGTACCCGGGCGAAACCATTTCAATCGGCATCGGCCAGGGCTACAACGCCTACACGCCGCTGCAGCTCGCACATGCCACGGCGATTCTGGCCAACGACGGCAAGGTGCAGGTGCCGCGCCTGGTGCGCACAGTGGAAAACGCCAAGACCGGGGCCAAGACATTGGTCAATCCGCCGATCCCGCAAGGGGCCGATGGCAAGCCGGCGCGCCTGGCCGATCTGGGCTATCTGCCGGAGCACATCGAGGTGATTAAGAAGGCGCTGGCCGAGGTGCCAGTCTCGGGCACGGCGGCGCGCGCGTTTGCCGGGGCTGGTTATGTCAGCGCCGGCAAGACCGGCACGGCGCAGGTGTTCACGCTCAAGCAAACCGAAACCTATGATGCCAAACGCATCGCCGAGCACCTGCGCGACCACGCCTGGTACATGGCCTACGCGCCGGCCGACAAACCCAAAATCGCCATCGCCGTCCTGGTCGAGAACGGCGGCTTCGGCTCGCAATCAGCCGCGCCGATTGCGCGCCTGCTGTTCGATTACGCGCTGCTCGGCAAGCGGCCCGACAAGCCCGGCCCGGCCCCCTTCCTCGCGCCCAAAGCCGGTGCCGCTGGTGCTGCTGGTGCGTCCGGTGCCGCCCAAGAAGAAGGTGACTGACGCATGCTGAAGCGCAGTCTGCGGTTTATCTTTGGCGAACTCGACGGCCCGCTGCTCACGGTGGCGCTGCTGCTGCTGGCGGCCGGCCTCGTCGTGCTGTACTCGGCGACGATGGACGCGCCGGCCCGCCTCAACAGCCAGTTGCGCAACATCGCCGCAGCGCTGCTGGTGATGTGGGTGGCAGCCCACATTCCACCGCAAACCCTGATGCGCATCGCGGTGCCGGTGTATCTGATCGGCACGGCATTGCTGGTGGCGGTGGTCCTGTTTGGCGTGACCAAGAAGGGCGCGCAACGCTGGCTTTATCTCGGCATCACCACGATCCAGCCGTCCGAGATCATGAAGATCGCGATGCCGCTGATGATCGCCTGGTACTTTCACCGGCGCGAGGCGCTGGTGCGGCTGCGCGACTATGCCATCGCCGCAGTGCTGCTGCTGGTGCCGGTGCTGCTGATCGCCAAGCAGCCCGATCTGGGCACCGCGATTCTGGTGTTTGCTGCGGGCATGTACGTGATTTTTTTCGCCGGCCTGCCGTGGAAGCTGATTGTGCCGGTGCTGCTCGCCGCAGTGACAGCCGGCGGCGCACTGCTCTATTTTGAAGACAGCGTGTGCCAGCCCGGCGTGTCCTGGCCGGGCATGAAGGACTACCAGAAGAACCGCGTCTGCACCCTGCTCGACCCCACCACCGACCCGCTCGGCAAGGGCTTTCACACGATTCAATCGACGATTGCAGTGGGCAGCGGCGGCCTGACCGGCAAGGGCTGGCTCAGAGGCACCCAAACCCATCTCGAATTCATCCCGGAGCGCCACACTGATTTTATTTTTGCGGTCTATGCCGAAGAGTTCGGCCTGCTCGGCAATCTGGTGCTGCTGCTGCTTTACACCTGGCTGATCGTGCGCGGCTTCATGATTGCCGCTGCCGCGCCGACCTTTTTTGCACGCCTCTTGGCCGGGGCCATCACCATGATTTTTTTCACCTACGCGTTTGTCAACATGGGTATGGTGAGCGGCATCCTGCCGGTGGTGGGGGTGCCGCTGCCGCTGGTGAGCTACGGCGGCACTGCGCTGGTCACATTGTTTTTGGGCATCGGCATTTTGATGAGCATTCAGCGCCACCGCAAACTGGTGCAAACTTGATGGCATGAGTGCATCCGCCAACCTCACCCCCGCCCCGCCGGCGCCGGTTCTCGCGTTCATCAACCACGTGCTCAGGCAGCAGCCGTGGGCGCGCGAACGGCTGCGCCCGCACGCGGGCCGCACCGTGCGCGTGAGCGCTGTGCCGTTCGATTTCACACTGGCCATCGGGCCAGAAGGCTTGGTGCAGGCGGCTGACAGCGAGGTGAGTGTGGAGAGCGGCTCCCACCAAGGCTCTCAGGCCGATGTCGTGTTGCAAATCCGGCTCGCCAACCTGCCGCTGTTTGCGCTCGATCCCGAACGCGCCACCAAAGACGTGCGCATCGAAGGCGACGCCGAATTCGCCCACACCCTGAGCACGCTGGCGCGCGAGCTGCGCTGGGACGCCGAGGAAGACTTAAGCCGCGTGACCGGCGACATCGCCGCACACCGCCTGATGGCGGGCGCACGCTCGTTGCAGGTCTATGCGCGCGATGCCACGCAGCGCTTCGGTGAAACCGCCAGCGCGTTCCTGATTGACGAAGACCCTACGCTGGTGCGCACCGCGATGGCAGAACAATTCGCGCGTGACGTGGCCGCGCTGCGTGATGACGTTGCGCGCTTCGATAAACGGCTGGCGCAGCTCGAAGCGAAACGCCGCGCGTAACCAGGGCGCGGTGCCGCGCACAACCTGGGGCGGCACAGCATGAGGCGGCACAGCGCACAGCATGAGGCGGCACTGCGCACAGCATGAGGCGGCACTGCGCACAGCATGAGGCGGCACTGCGCGCCTAAGCAGCAGCGAGCAAACGCTCAACCTCGTCCCGCGTGGGCATGCTGCGCGCCCCGGCGCGCGTCACCTTGAGAAGTCCTGATGCATACGCTCAGCAATATCATCGTCACCGGCCGGCCCCCAAAAGTGCGCGGTGCCGCCGAGCCGCGCAATCGCCACTGCCGCATTGGCCGCCATGCCGCCGCCGATTTCCAGAAACGACGACGCGCGTATCTTGGCGGGCGGCGCGGCCACTGCATCGACCGTATAGATGCGGTCCCACGCGGTGTGGCCAACACAGAGGATGGTTTCAGCGGTTGTAGGCACGCGCCGATTTTACGGGCGCGTGCATCTCCGCTGCGCGCTAAACACGGCAATCAATTCGGGTAAAGTGCCGCTTCCCTTGTTGCGCCCGCGCTGCCGCCGTTTTTGTCCCGGCACCGCCCTGTTAGCGCCCTCTCCCCGCCCCCTTCCGTCAGCCAGCCTTGCGCGCGCTCCG
>JANOYK010000460.1:0-4394 GCA_031428855.1 Burkholderiales bacterium
ATGCGGACATCCTGTCGCGCGAACGCGGGCGCGGGGCGGGTGCCGCCGGCGCTGCTGACGGCGGCGGCCTGTTCAACCAATTGCAGGAAGCTAAATGGCTGCTCAAAAGTGTGCAGCAGCGCTTCGAGACGATTGAGCGGGTGGCGCAAGCCATCGTCGAGCGGCAACGCCACTTTTTCGATCACGGCGAGGTGGCGATGCGCCCGCTGGTGTTGCGCGAGATAGCCGACGAACTCGAATTGCACGAGTCCACCATCTCGCGCGTGACCACCAATAAGTATCTGCTCACTCCCCGCGGCATCTTTGAATTGAAATACTTTTTTGGCAGCCACGTAGCGACCGACACCGGGGGGGCTTGCTCTTCTACCGCGATTCGCGCTTTAATCAAGCAACTCGTCACTTCGGAGGATCTCAAGAAACCCTTATCTGATGCAAAGATTGCAGACGTGTTGGGCGGGCAGGGCATCGTTGTCGCGCGCCGTACCATTGCAAAATACCGCGACGTGCTCAAGATTCCTCCGGCCAATCTGCGCAAGACGCTGTGATCTGTTTGAAGCTGCTTTAAACCGCGTTGTTAGCCGCTTTGTTCAATGTTTTGCCCACGGTTCAATTCATTGATACTGGCACGCGGCATCTCAGCCGGCAGTACCCCGTACGTTCCGCTGTTTGCCCTTAGACTCAATCAGGAGGCAATATGAATTTCACTGTGAGCGGCCACCATGTTTCCGTGACCCCCGCCATCCGCGACTACGTACTCTCCAAGCTCGACCGGGTCGGACGCCATTTCGACCATGTGATCGACGTAAACGTCATTCTGTCGGTTGAAAAACTGGCCCACAAGGCCGAAGTCAACGTGCATGTGCGCGGCAAAGATATTTTTGTCGAAACCATCAACGAAAATATGTATGCGGCGATTGATACTCTGGCCGACAAACTCGACCGCCAGGTGCAAAAACACAAAGGCCGCGCTTACAGCCACGCGCATGAGCCGCTCAAGCGGCTTGAAGTGAACCCTGTCAACTGAGGATCGTGGCTGATCCGGCGCGGATCAGCCACACCGGCGCGCCATCCCTCGATGCCGCCGGTCAGCTCCGCGCCGGCAGCCTGCATCAGCGTCGATCCGTTCCACTCCCCCCGCCGCCCCGTCTATGTGCGGGGCGTATAATTTTCACTTAAGCACGCGCAATAGCCGCCCGGCGCGGTCACCGCCGCACCTGCCAGCGCCATCACAAGCACACGCAGCCCGCCGCCGTCTGCATACCTTTCCCCCTCCACCTCCCATGAAACCAAGCGGCAGTTCCACCCCGGCCCAGGTGATTGCCCGGCTGCTCCCGCCCGCCAATGTCGTTCTCGATCTCGATCTGGCCAGCAAGCGCCGCGTATTTGACGAAGCCGGCCTGATTTTCCAGAACCATCAGGGCATTGCGCGCGCGACCGTGTTCGACAGCTTGTTCGCGCGCGAGCGCTTGGGTTCGACCGGCCTGGGCCAGGGCGTCGCCATCCCGCATGGCCGCATCGCCAAACTGAACGCCCCGGTCGGCGCATTCTTTCGGCTCAAGGAAGCGATTCCGTTTGAAGCGCCCGATGGCAAGCCAGTCAAGTTGCTGTTTTTTGTGCTGGTGCCCGAGAAAGCCACCGACACCCACTTGCAGATTCTGGCGTCACTCGCCGAAATGTTCGCCGATACCGCCATGCGCAACGCGCTCAACACGCTGCCCGATGCGGCGCGCGTGCATCATGCGCTCACTACCTTCAGCACCGATGCAACTGCTTACGCTTAAAGCGCTGTTCGATGAAGTTGCCTACGAGCTGGAACTGACCTGGCTGGCCGGTCATGAGCTCGGTAGCAACACGCTCAACTCCGACACCTACACTTCGCACGCGGTGGCCGACATGGTGGGCCACCTCAATCTGATCCACAAAGACCGGATTCAGGTGGTCGGCAAGCCCGAGCACGCCTTTCTCGCCCATCTGAGCGCGATGCGCCAGAAGCATCTGCTCTCTGAGCTGATGGCAGGCAAACCGCCCGCCATCATTTTTGCCGACGGCATCGCGCCGCCACCGCCAATGATCGAGGCCTGTGCCCGCGCCGGCGCGCCGATCTTCTCCACCCCTGCAACCGCAGCCGGTGTGATCGACATGCTGCGGATTCACCTCACCAAATTTCTGGCCGAGCGCGCCACCATGCATGGCGTGCTGATGGATGTGCTAGGAGTGGGCGTGTTGATTACGGGTGAATCCGGGCTGGGCAAGAGCGAGCTGGGCCTCGAACTGGTCAGCCGCGGCCACGGGCTGGTGGCGGACGACGTGGTCGAGATCACGCGCGTGGCACCGCGCACGCTTGAGGGACGCTGCCCGGCGCTGCTCAAAAATCTGCTCGAAATCCGCGGCCTCGGTCTGCTCGACATCAAAGCCATTTTTGGCGAGACCGCCGTGCGCCCGAAAATGAATATCAAGCTGATGCTGCATCTGGCGCGACCGCACACGGCAAGTACAGCCGACTACGAACGCCTACCCCTGAACGCCAATTTTGAAGAAGTACTCAGCGTGCGCGTGCGCAAGGTCACGGTGCCGGTGGCCGCCGGGCGCAACCTCGCCGTGCTGACCGAAGCGGCGGTGCGCAACACCATTTTGCAATTGCGCGGCACCGACACCATGGCAGAGTTCATGGCGCGGCAGACGCTGGCGATGGACGCGCCGCCATAGCGTCAGTGCGGGGTTTTCGCGGCACCCTGGTGTGCCTTGGCGGCACGTTGGCTGTGCCGTTGACCATTCTTCCGCCAACCCGATGTCAACCAAGCCCGCGCCCAACCGTTTTAACCATGACGCGCGGCAATAATCCATGATGTAATTGCTTCTGGTCCGCGTCATCAAGTTCCACTGCAACGCGCCACCAACCCACCCACCACCCGAGAGGAGATTCACATGAAAAAGCTGTTGATCACCCTGATGCTTGCACTGCCGTTGGCGGCTGGCGGCGCGTTTGCACAAGACAAGAAAGCTGAACCGAAGAAGGAAGAAATGAAAAAGGAAATGAGTCCCCAGCAAAAGAAAATGGCAGATTGCTCGTCCGAGGCCAAAGGCCTCAAAGGCGACGAGTACAAGAAAAAACATGCCGCCTGCATGAAGGGCGAGAAAGTTGCCGCCAAAGATGAGAAGAAAACCAAACTGGCACAGTGCTCGTCTGAAGCCAAAGGCCTCAAGGGCGATGAATTCAAGAAAAAACGTGACGACTGCATGAAGAAGTAATCAAGGCACTCTGCACAAAAAAAACGCCGGCCAGCCGGCGCTTTTTTTGTGCAGAGTCATTTTTTTCCGGGTTGACCGGTTGCCTAAGGCATGCGCGCCGCAACCCCCACATCACGTATAGTTTCACCATGAAACTCGTCCTCGTCACCGGCCTCTCCGGCTCGGGCAAGAGCGTCGCACTCAACGTGCTCGAAGACGCGGGCTACTACTGCGCCGACAACCTGCCGGCCCAAATGCTGCCCGATCTGGTCGCCACGCTGCGCGAAACCGGCATCGAAAATGTCGCCGTTTCCATCGACGCGCGCACCGCCGCTGCCGGCAAGGGCCTGTCCGAAATGCCGCAGTATCTGGGCAATCTGGCGCGCTTCGGTGTGACGCTGCAGGCTTTGTTTCTGACCGCCAATGATGACGCGCTGGTGCGGCGCTTTTCCGAAACGCGGCGGCGTCATCCGCTCGACGATGGCGGTGCCACCATCATCGAATACATTGCGCGCGAACGCGAATTGCTGGCCGAGCTGCGCGGTCTGGCCCATGTTATCGACACCTCGGATGTGCGCCCCAACACCCTGCGCGGGTGGGTCAAGGATTTTCTCGGGCGCGGGCAGGACAAGCAACTCATGCTGGTGTTCGCCTCGTTCGGGTTCAAGCATGGCATCCCGCTCGATGCCGACCTGGCGTTCGACGTGCGCCCGCTGCCCAACCCGCACTACGACCACACCCTGCGCCCGCTCAATGGCCGCGATGCCGCTGTGATCGCCTTTCTCGAAGCCACACCAGCGGCGCAGGAGATGCTGGCAGACATCGAACAATTCGTCGCCAAATGGCTGCCTGCGTATCAGCGTGACAACCGCCACTACCTCACCGTCGCCATCGGCTGCACTGGCGGGCAGCACCGCTCGGTGTACTTTGCCGAGCAGCTCGCCGCGCGCTTTACCGGGCGCGCGCCGGTGCTGGTGCGGCACCGGGAAATCCGGTGAGCGGCGGCCCCGCATTGACAGCGCCCACATTTCACCCGGCTGCATTGAAGCCGGTGCCATTGAAGCCGGTCGCGTTGTGAACCGGCCCCGTTGAATCCATTGTGAACCCGGCCGCGTCGCACCCGATCGCGTCGAATCCATCGTGAACCCGGCCCCGTTGAACCCGCC
>JANOYK010000461.1:0-5693 GCA_031428855.1 Burkholderiales bacterium
TGTTCGCCTGCAATAGCGTCATGCCAGCCGGTTTGAATTCGGCTTGCACCGCGCGCGCGATGCGGTGTGCCGCCGCCATCAGGGCGCAGGCCGAGGCTTCGTCAGCGTCCATGATCGTCTCAAACGGTTTTTTGGTGGCAACAATCACATGGCCCGGATTGACCTGCCCCGCGTCCATGAATGCAAAGATGCGTTCGTCTTCATACACTTTGGCGCAGGGCAACTCGCCTGCAATGATGCGTTCAAAAATCGTCGCCATCGGGGTTCTCCAATGAAAATCAATTGCGTGACAATATAACGTGTTGCCTCTCTTGCGCGCTCCCGCCCTATGGCCCTCACCACCGCTCTGATCGAAGTCCTGAAACGCGAACTCAAAAGCCGCGACATCACCTATGCCGACGTGGCGAAAAAGCTTGACCTGTCGGAGGCGAGCATCAAGCGCATGTTTTCGACCAAGGATTTCATGCTGTCGCGCCTGGACGAAATTTGCGAGTTCGCCGGGATTGAATTCGCCGACCTGGCGCGCGCCGTCGAGGCGCGCGACACCTTGTTGTTGCAACTGACGCTGGAGCAAGAGAAGGAACTGGCGAACGACGTCAAACTCATGCTCGCCGCAGTGGCGTCGATTCACCATCTGACGTTCGAGCAGATTACTCAGTCGTATCAATTTACTGAAGCCGAACTCACTGGTCTGCTGGCGCGCCTCGACAAGCTCAAGATCATCGAGCTGCAGCCGAACAATCGTATCAAGCCGCTAGTGGCCAAGGCTTTCACCTGGCTGCCGCAAGGGCCGATCCAGATGTTTTTCTACGCGCAGGCGCAGGCCGACTTTTTTCGTTCGCGCTTTGACGGCCCGGGCGAAGCGCTGGTGTTTGCCAGCGGCCGCCTGTCGCCGGCCGCCAGCACCCAATTGGCTGACCGTTTAAAGCGCACTGTGCAGGAATTTCGCGACGCCCATCACGAAGGCCTCAAGCTGCCGCTCGACAAACGCCCGGTCATGAGCATTTTGCTGGCGCTGCGGCAGTGGGAACTGGGGGCGTTTCGCGAGTTGCGCCGAAAAACCGGCAACAGTGCGGGTAATAGCGCGGGCCATACCGGCAACCCCGGCAACGCGGGAGTGAACGCAGCAAAAACAACAGCAAAACAAAATCGTGAGTCTTCTATAAGACCCGGGGTTTTGATTGACCCTGCCCGCGCTCTTTCTATATAATGCAGCGCTTTGCGGCGGCGGGGTGACTTGAAGTGTGGCGGCAATTTCGCCCGGTCTTCGGGTTCCAGGCGGTTGCGACGGTGGCAATAGCATTGCTGGCAGGTTGGCTGGCAGGTGGTCACGGCGCGATGTCCGCTGTGCTGGGCGGGTTGGTAAGCATGATCGCGGGCGCAGGCTTCGCGCTGATGGTGGCCAAAAACAAGATCAGAACGGCCGGGGAGGTGCTGCGGGACGCGTTTCGCGCCGAGGCAGTCAAGCTCACTCTGGCCATACTGCTGTTGTATGCGGTCTTCAAGATGTACCCGGACGTGGTGGCGGCGGCGTTGATTGGCGCGTTTTGCCTCACGATCCTGATTTTTAGCATGGCGATTTTCGTGGGTGGCCCGGCACAGACAGACGCAGGGGCCGCGAAAGCGCCGGAGCAAGAACCGAAAGAAACGTAGAGCGGGTTGAAAGACATGGCTGCCGGAACCGAACTGACTCCCACCTCATACATTAATCACCACCTGTCCCATCTGCCGGCCAAGATCGGTGATGGCGGGTTCATGACCCTGCACGTCGATACCGTGGTGACGTCGATTCTGCTCGGCATCATCGGCTTTGGCCTGCTGCGCTGGATCGTTGCGGGCGCGACCGCCGGTGTGCCCAACAAACGCCAGGCCTTTGTCGAGTTGATGTTTGATTTCATCGATGAGCAAGTCAAGGGTGTGTTCCACGGCGACCGCCATAAGTTCGTCTCCCCCCTCGCCCTGTGTGTGTTCGTCTGGGTGTTCCTGATGAATTCGATGGATTTTCTGCCGGTCGACATCATGGCGAAAATCTACGAAATGATCGGCCTGCACAACTGGCGCAGCGTGCCCACTGCCGACGTCAACACCACCTTCGCGCTCGCCCTGTCAGTCTGGGGCCTGATGATTTATTTCAATTTCGCGGTCAAGGGTTTCGGCGGCTTTATGCATGAGATTTTCTGCACGCCGTTTGGCGGCCACCCGCTGCTGTGGATGTTCAACCTGATGTTCAATCTGGTCGAATTGATCTCCAAACCGCTGTCGCACGCACTGCGGCTGTACGGCAACATCTACGCTGGCGAAATCATTTTTCTGCTGCTCGGCATGTGGGCCGCCACCGGTTTGGCCGGCACTGTGTTCGGCGCGATTCTCGGTGCCGGCTGGGCCATCTTCCACATCCTGATCGTCGCGCTGCAAGCCTTTATTTTCATGATGCTCACCGCTGTCTATATGGCGATGGCGCACGAAGGACATTAAGCACCTCCAGTTCTGAAATACCCGGTTTCACCAGTTTGTCATGTGTTTTTAACTTGTTATCACGTTCGCTCCACAAGAAAGGGATTCAAAATGGACAAGATCGCAGCTCTCGCTCAAATTCAGGCATTCACCGGCATCGGCATTGGCCTGATGATCGGTCTCGGTGCCGCTGGCGCCTGTATCGGTGTCGGCATCATGTGCAGCCGCTTCCTCGAAGGCGCAGCGCGTCAGCCTGAGCTGATCCCGCAATTGCAAGCCAAAGTGTTCCTGCTGCTCGGCCTGATTGACGCGTCGTTCATCATCGGCGTGGGTCTGGCGATGCTGTTCGCATTCGGCAACCCGCTGCTGGCCGTGATCCCCAAGTAAGCAGCTTTCCTGAGATGTCCCATTCAGGGGAGGCAACATGAATATCAATTTAACGCTGCTCTCGCAAGCGGTCGCGTTCGGCATTTTCATCTGGTTCACGGTCAAGTTTGTGTGGCCGCCGCTGCTCGGCGCGATCGAGCAGCGCCAGAAGACGATTGCTGACGGACTGGCTGCGGCTGAAAAAGGCAAAGCGGCCGAGGCCGATGCAAAGCAGCGCATCGAAGCTGAGCTCGCAGTGTCGCGCACGCAAAATCAGACCCGTTTGGCCGACGCTGAAAAGCAGGCGCAAGGGCTGATCGAGCAAGCCAAGAAAGACGCCGAGACCGAGAAGGCACGCATCGTTGCGCAAGCCAAATCCGAAGCCGCGCAGGAAGTGCAGCGCGCCAAGGAACAGTTGCGCAATGCAGTCGCCGACTTGGCCGTCAAGGGCGCTGAGCAAATCCTCAAGCGTGAAGTCAACGCCGGCGCGCATGCCGACCTGTTGAATCAGCTCAAGGCGCAACTCTAAGCGCGGATACCAGAGCACACACTATGGCCGAACTCTCCACCATCGCCCGTCCTTACGCGGAAGCCGCGTTCCGCATTGCCAAGTCTGGTGATCTGAACGCATGGAACGGGCTGATTGCCGAAATGGGCGCAGTAGCCGGCCGGCCGGAAATGCGCGCGCTGGTGCTGGACCCGAACGTCGGTGCCGACAAGCTCTATGGCGTGTTTGCCGGTGTACTGAAGTCACCGCTGACGGCTGAGGGCCAAAATTTCTTGCGCCTGCTGGTCGACAACGACCGCGTCAGTGCGCTGCCGGAAATTGCTGCCCAGTTCGCCGCGCTCAAAAACAAGCTCGAAGGCTCGGCCGAAGCCGACATCACCACGGCGTTTCCGATGACCGATGCGCAAGTCGCCGATCTGGTCAATGGCCTCGCCAAGAAATTCGGCGGTCTCAAATTGAAATCGCGCGTCAACGTTGACGCCAGTTTGATTGGCGGCGTGCGCGTGGTGGTGGGTGACGAAGTGTTCGATACCTCGATCAAAGCCCAGCTCGAACGCATGCGCGTCAGTTTGATGGCGGCTTGATTTAGCCCGCCCGCACGTCCCAGATTACGAAATTCCAGGAGCACACCATGAATCTCAATCCTTCCGAAATCAGCGAACTGCTGAAAAACCGCATCGCTGGCCTCAACACCTCGACCGATCTGCGCACTCAGGGCACAGTCGTGTCGGTGACCGACGGCATTTGCCGCGTCCACGGCTTGTCGAGCGCGATGCAGGGCGAGATGCTCGAATTCCCCGGCAACACCTTCGGCCTCGCCTTGAACCTTGAGCGTGACTCGGTGGGTGCCGTGGTGCTCGGTTCCTACGAACATATTTCCGAAGGCGACACGGTCAAAGCCACCGGCCGCATTCTGGATGTGCCGGTTGGCCCCGAGCTGCTTGGCCGCGTCGTCAACGCGCTGGGCGAGCCGATTGACGGCAAAGGCCCGGTCAACGCCAAAGAGCGTGACGTGGTCGAGAAAGTTGCGCCTGGCGTGATGTCGCGCAAATCGGTGTCGCAGCCAGTGCAGACCGGTTTGAAATCAATTGATGCGATGGTGCCGGTGGGCCGCGGTCAGCGCGAACTCATCATCGGTGACCGTCAGACCGGCAAGACTGCGGTGGCGGTCGATACCATCATCAATCAAAAAGGCAAAGACCTGATGTGCATCTACGTGGCGGTCGGCCAAAAGGCCTCGACCGTCGCCAACGTGGTGCGCAAGCTCGAAGAGCATGGCGCGCTCGGTTACACCATCGTGGTCGCCGCCACTGCGTCCGACTCGGCGGCGATGCAGTTCATTGCCCCTTACGCCGGCTGCACCATGGGCGAGTATTTCCGTGACCGTGGTCAAGACGCCCTGATTGTTTATGACGACTTGACACGTCAAGCCTGGGCCTATCGCCAGATCTCCCTGCTGCTGCGCCGCCCGCCGGGCCGCGAAGCTTATCCGGGCGATGTGTTCTACCTGCACTCGCGTCTGCTCGAGCGCGCCGCGCGCGTCAACGAAGAATACGTTGAGAAATTCACCAAGGGTGCCGTCAAAGGCAAGACCGGTTCGCTCACCGCATTGCCAGTGATCGAAACGCAAGCGGGCGACGTGTCGGCGTTTGTGCCGACCAACGTGATCTCGATTACCGACGGCCAGATCTTTTTGGAAACCGACCTGTTCAACGCCGGTATCCGTCCCGCCATCAACGCTGGCGTATCGGTGTCGCGCGTGGGCGGCGCGGCCCAGACCAAGATCATGAAGCGCAAAGACACCGGTGCCGGTGTGCGCTTGGCGCTGGCGCAGTACCGTGAGCTGGCCGCGTTTGCGCAGTTCGCCTCTGACCTCGACGAAGCCACCCGCAAGCAGTTGGAGCGCGGCCGCATGGTGACCGAACTGATGAAGCAGGTGCAGTACGCGCCCATGGAAGTGTGGGAAATGGCGTTGACCCTGTTTGCGGTCAACAACAACTACATGGATGACATTGAAATCCCCAAGGCGCTGTCGTTCGAGAAAAACCTGCGCGAATACGTCAGGTCCAAGCACGCCGCGCTGGTCGAATCGATTGCCAAGGCGGCCAATCTGTCTGAGGCAGACGAAAAAGCGTTGCACGCTGCCGTCGCAGAATTCAAGAAAAACGGCACATTCTGATGATTGAGGGAAAGACCTTGAGGCTTGCGCGCAGCGCAACCGAAAGCTCTGTCCCCAACTGACTAGAAACGAATCAGGAACGGTCATGGCAGGTTCAAAGGAAATCCGCACCAAGATCAAGAGCGTGCAAAACACGCGCAAGATCACCAAGGCGATGGAAATGGTCGCGGCGTCGAAGATGCGCCG
>JANOYK010000462.1:0-8789 GCA_031428855.1 Burkholderiales bacterium
ATCGCCAAGGAGTTTGGCGCGGTGTCGATCCTGGTCAACAACGCCGGCATCACCAAAGACACCCTCGCGATGCGCATGCGCGACGAAGACTGGGACGCCGTGCTGCAAACCAATCTGTCGGCGGTGTTCCGCTTGTCGCGCGCGGTGCTGCGCGACATGATGAAGGCGCGCGCCGGACGCATCATCAATATCACCTCGGTAGTCGGGCATAGCGGCAACGCTGGCCAGATGAACTATGCAGCGGCGAAAGCCGGTGTCGCAGGAATGACACGTGCGCTGGCGCGCGAAATCGGCAGCCGCAACATTACGGTCAACTGCGTGGCACCGGGGTTTATCGACACCGACATGACCAAGTCGCTGACGGAGGCGCAGAGGAGCACGCTGCTGACACAAATCCCGCTCGGCCGCCTCGGCGCAGTGGACGATGTGGCTGCCGCCGTTGTCTATCTGGCCTCGCCGCAGGCAGGGTATGTCACCGGCTCGACGCTGCACGTCAACGGCGGCATGTATATGTAGTTTTGCCGTGTGTGGTGCGATGGACAGAAAAGCAAAACTGCTACAATCGCGCCGCTTTTCATTCTTACAAACGGGAAGGATTCCTCGTATGGACAACATCGAACAACGCGTCAGAAAAATCGTTGCTGAGCAATTGGGCGTCAACGAAGCAGAGATCAAAAATGAGTCGTCATTTGTGGACGACCTGGGCGCGGATTCACTCGATACAGTCGAGCTGGTAATGGCGCTCGAAGACGAATTTGAGACCGAAATTCCGGATGAGGAAGCGGAAAAAATCACGACTGTGCAGCAGGCAATTGACTACGTGAGCTCACACAAGAAGGCCTGATTCACGCGTTACGGAGAGCAGCATTGTGGCATTTGCATCAGCCAAACGCAGGGTGGTCATTACCGGTTTGGGCATCGTCTGTCCAATCGGCAACAACGTCAACGATGCATGGGCTGGCGCGCTGGCCGGTCAATCGGGTATCACGCGCATCAGCCGGTTTGACCCGGCAGACGAAACCAGAGCGATTCCCTGCCACATCGCCGGCGAAGTCAAAAACTTTGATCTTGAGCCGTATATTCCGGCCAAAGAGGCGCGCCATATGGATACCTTTATCCACTATGGCATCGCCGCCGGCATGCAGGCGTTCAAGGACGCCGGCCTGACGGTCACAGAGGAAAATTCTGAGCGCATCGGCGTGAACGTCGGCTCCGGCATCGGCGGCTTGCCGATGATCGAAGAAACCCACTCGACCATGCTCGAGCGCGGCCCGCGCCGCATCTCGCCATTTTTCATTCCGGCCACCATCATCAATTTGATCTCGGGCCATCTGTCGATCATCTATGGTCTGAAAGGCCCGAATCTGGCCTGCGTCAGCGCCTGCGCCACCGGCAACCATTGCATCGGCGAGTCAGCCCGTTTGATCGAGTATGGCGACGCCGACGTGATGATCGCAGGTGGCGCTGAATCGACTATCACGCGGCTGGCGATTGGCGGCTTTGCGTCGGCGCGCGCGCTGTCGTTGCGCAATGACGACCCGGCCACTGCCAGCCGTCCGTGGGACAAAGACCGTGACGGCTTTGTGCTCGGCGAAGGCGCTGGCGTGGTGGTGCTCGAAGAGTATGAGCACGCCAAAGCGCGCGGCGCACACATTTATTGCGAACTGGCGGGCTACGGCCTGACCGGTGACGCACATCACATCACGTCGCCGGATCAAAGCGGACCGCGCCGTTCGATGGTCAACGCGCTCAAAAACGCTGGCGTCAATGTCGATGGGGTCGATTACATCAACGCGCATGGCACCTCAACGCCGCTGGGCGACAAAAACGAGACCGAAGCGGTCAAGGCTGCGTTTGGCGCGCATGCCGGCAAACTGGTTGTCAATTCCACCAAGTCGATGACCGGGCATTTGCTCGGCGCGGCAGGCGGCATTGAGGCAGTGTTTTCAGCCCTGGCAGTAAAGCATCAGATATCGCCGCCCACCATCAATATTTTCAATCAGGATCCCGAGTGTGATCTGGATTACTGTGCCAACAGCGCGCGTAACATGACGATTCGCGCTGCGGTGTCCAATTCATTCGGTTTTGGCGGCACCAACAGCACCCTCGTGCTGACCCGCCTCTGATGGCGCGCGCCATCGATATCCGTTTATCGCAGTTGCCGGCGTTGAGAGGGTTGCGCTGGTGTCTGGCGGGGTGCAGCACCTTGGCCGCCTTGATGCTGTATCTGGACGGCGCGATGTGGCCGGCCGGAGCCGCCTTGGCGCTGGCCTTATTTGGCTTACTGGGCTCTGCTGTGCAGCCGGTGCAGTCCTTGCATGTGCGGCCGGATCGCGCCGCTGCTGCTGGCAGGGGAGGCGACTGCGAGGCCGGCACCGCTGGCGGCAGAGTCACGGCGCGCATTACCTCTGTGTCCACTTGGGGAGATCTGCGGCTGTTGCGCTTTCACCGGGGCGTCCCGGCGCGCACGCTGCTGCTGTGGCCGGGCACGGTGGCACCTGCCCAGGAGCGCCAGTTTGGGCGCTGGCTCAAGGCCATTTGCCGCGGGTGAGCCGGTCTGCGGTGCAGGTGTCACGCCGCCACCGGGCGGCAACGCTATACTCGTTTGGCATGCCAGAAAACATCAGGGTGAAACTTGTCCGAACGCGACGTTGACCAGCAACTGGTGGCGCGCGCACAGCGCGGTGAAAAACACGCCTTCGAGTTGCTGGTCGCCAAATACCAGCGCAAGCTGGTGCGCCTGATCTCGCGGCTGGTGCGTGACCCGGCCGAGGTCGAAGATGTGGCGCAGGAAGCCTTCATCAAGGCCTACCGGGCGCTGCCGCAGTTCCGGGGCGAGGCGGCGTTTTACACCTGGCTGTACCGGATTGGTGTCAATACCGCAAAGAATTTTTTGATGACACAGGGGCGGCGCGCCCCGTCCTCAACGCAAAAAGACGCTGAAGAAGCGGAAACTTTTGACGATGCAGAGCAACTAAGGGACAACAACACGCCGGAGTCGGTGTTGATGTCCCGGCAAGTCGCCCAAACCGTGAATGCCGCAATGGATCGCCTTCCCGAAGAGTTGCGTACCGCGATTACCCTGCGTGAAATTGAAGGCATGAGTTACGATGAGATTGCTGAATTCATGAATTGCCCGATCGGCACCGTGCGGTCACGGATTTTCAGGGCGCGCGAAGCGATTGCAACTGAACTGCGCCCGCTGCTGGGCACAACCAAGGATCAACGGTGGTGAGTCAGATGAATAGTGATATGAAGCGGATCAACGATGACTCGTCCATGGCGCGGGAATTGCTCTCGATCTATATGGATGGCGAACTGCCGGTCGAGCAGCGCGATGGCTTGTTGCATCAGGTCAAGGGCGGCGGCACGGTGCGCGCTGACTGGGCGGTGTATCACTGCATCGGTGATGTGCTGCGCAGTGACGACACCGCCTATCTTTCCCCCTCGTTCGCACTCAAGATGCGCAGCCGCCTCGACGCCGAACCGTTTTTGTTTACGCCGGAAGTGGCGAAGGCCTATGCGGCCGGGCAAGCGCGCCCGCCGGGCCGGTGGCGCATGCCGATGGCCGCTGCAGCAAGCGTGGCCGCAGTGTTGACTGTTGGCTCGATGGTATTGCCGTGGCGTGATGGCGGGACGCAGCCGCCGCTGCAGTCGGCTCAAGTGCCGTCCGGGCAAGCGCCGCTGGTTTCGCAGGTTCCGCCGGGTCAACTGGCGCTAGCACCGGCGGGCGTTGTGGCAACAGTGCCGCCGCATCCGGTTTTGCAGACTCAAGTGACTGCGGCGGCCCCAGCGTCCGGGGCTGATGGCAGCCTGCGCGCGGTGTCGAACGAATACCTGATGGCGCATCGCAATTACTCCAACGGGCTGGCGATGCGCGGTGTGGTGTCACATGTTCGCACGGCGGGATATGACGGTAAATAAATCCTCGCGGACCCTGACGCTGGCTGTATTGGCGTTGGCATCGGTCGCCGCGCTGGCCAATCCGAATCTGGATGCAACGCAGTGGATTCAGCGCATCAGCCAGGCTGCGCAAAAGCTCAACTACTCGGGTACGTTTGTCTATCTTCAGCAGGGCGGTCTGCCGCAAACATCGCGCATCACGCACATGAATGACGGCGGTGTTGAGCGCGAGCGCCTTGAGATGCTGGAGGGATTGCCGGTGGTGGTGGTGCGCACCAACGACGAGGTCAGGTCATATTTGCCGGACAGCAAGACGGTGTTGATTGAAAAACGCCGCGCCAAGGCCACTTTTCCGGCGTTCGCGTCCATGCCTGCGGCGGCGCAGGGGGCAACGCCGGGATCAACCCAGGGTGCAGCGTCCGCAGCGTTGCCGGGAGCGGGCCAGATGGCGGTGCATAGTGTGGTGCACAGCGCAGCGCAAGGCGCACAGCTTCCGGTCGATTTTTCCGGCCATTACAACGTTCGCAAGTGGGATACGCAGCGCATCGCCGGGCTTGATTGCCAGGTATTGCTGCTCGAACCCAAAGATGGCTTGCGCTATACCCATAAGCTGTGGGCTGACATGAATTCGGGATTGCTGCTCAAGGCACAATCGTTTAACGAAAAGGGCGAGGTGGTCGAACAAATCGGTTTTACCCAGGTCGAGATTGGCGGCCTCATCGAAAAGTATCTGGCCAAATTTTCCAAGCGCGATGGCGGCCCCGGCTGGCGCACCGCCACCGCGCAGGTGTGGGACGCGAGCCTGGTCGAATCAGGCTGGAAAATTGATCCGGCGCTGCCCGGGTTCCGCAAGATTTCTGAAATGAAACGCAACCGCGACGATGGCGTTGAGGTGGGACAGGTGGTGTTTTCGGACGGCTTGACCTCGGTGTCGGTCTTTGTGGAACCGGCACGCGCTGGCGTCAAAACCCGCGAGGGTGTCTCCAGCCACGGCGCGGTCAGCGTCTACCGGCGCACGCTCGGGGATCACCTGGTGACGGTGCTGGGCGAGGCTCCTGCTGCGTGCGTGACCCGCATTGCCAGGTCGATTGAGTTCCGCCCGGTAGCGGCGGCACCGGCGCGCGCTGTCCCTTAATTTTTTCATGAGGATTTTTATGCTGTGTTTTTTGCGTGTTGTATTGGCCCGGGGCGTGTTTTCCGGTGCCGCGCTGTGTGCCGTGCTGGGGGGCGTACTGGTTACCTCGGTGCCGCTCTCGGGGGCCGTTTTTGCGCAAGGGCGCACGCTTCCCGACTTCACCGATCTGGTCGATAAAGTGGGGCCGGCCGTCGTCAACATCCGCACCACCCAGACTGTTGTTGGCGGGCGCGCTGGTCCGCGTGGCGGGTTTGGTATTCCTGGCAATCCCGGCAATCCGGATCAAGCCAACCCATTTTGTGAATTTTTCCCCTGGATGTGTCCCCCCGGTCAGCGCGGTGAACGCGGTGAGCGCGCCCCCAGACGCGAGGAGGGCGAGCGTCCGGCCCCGGAACGTGAGCGTGGCGACGAGGTGCCGTCTGGTGTCGGTTCAGGATTCCTGTTAACCGCAGACGGCTACATCATGACCAACGCGCATGTGGTGCGCGGCGCCGATGATATTTACGTCAAGCTCACTGACAAACGCGAGTTCAAGGCCAAACTGATCGGCACCGACCAGCGCACCGACGTGGCTTTAATCAAGATTGAAGCTGTCGGCATGCCGGCCGTGACGATCGGCGATTCGAACCGTCTCCGGGTGGGCGAATGGGTGATTGCGATCGGGTCGCCGTTTGAGCTCGACAACACCGTGACGGCCGGCATCGTCAGCGCGAAAGGGCGCGATACCGGCGAATACGTGCCGTTCATTCAAACCGATGTGGCGATCAACCCGGGCAATTCGGGCGGGCCGCTGATTAACATGCGCGGTGAGGTAGTCGGCATCAATTCTATGATCTATAGCCGTTCGGGCGGCTACCAGGGCATTTCGTTTGCAATTCCGATTGACGAGGCGATGCGCATTGGCGATCAGCTTAAAACCGGCGGTCGCGTGACTCGCGGATTCCTCGGTGTGCAGCCGGGGGCGGTCACCAAGGATGTGGCTGAATCGCTCGGTCTCAAAACGCCGTCCGGCGCGGTGGTGGAAAAAGTGATTCCGAACAGCGCTGCCGAAAAGGCCGGTCTCAAGGAGGGCGATGTCATTTTGAAATTTGATGGCAAGACGGTAGAAAAACATACTGATCTGCCGCGTATTGTCGGAAACACCAAGCCGGCGCAGCGGGTGCAAGTGCAAGTATGGCGCAACGGTGCGGCGCGCGACATCAATCTGACTCTGGGTGAAATGGAAGCAGAGCGCGTCGCCCAGCGCGGTGCCAAGCCGGTGCCTGACAAAGGCGGGGCCAAGGAGGCCAAGCCCGACGCCAATGCGCTCGGGCTGGTGGTGTCCGACGTGAACGAAGCCAAACGCAAGGAACTCAAGATCGACCGCGGCGTGGTGGTCGATGTAGTCGAGGGTGCCGCAGCGCGGGCCGGCTTGCGTGCGGGGGATGTCATCATGTCACTGCTCAACACTGACATCACCAGTGTCAAGCAATTTGCCGAGTTGGTTGGCAAACTGGATAAATCCAAAATTGTGGCGTTGCTGGTGCGCCGCGGCGAATCGTCGCAATACATCACGATTCGTCCTGATCGCAAGTGATCGCGTGTGAAAGATTGAGTTAAAATAATCACTTACGTGCAAGTCTTGCGAAGGAACTGAAGGGGCGCAGCGTGATGTCAAACGCCGCGCCCTTTGTTTTGCCATGCAGCATATCCGCAATTTTTCGATCATCGCCCACATCGACCACGGCAAATCCACGCTGGCGGATCGCATCATCCAACTCTGCGGCGGCTTGTCTGACCGTGAAATGGAAGCGCAAGTGCTCGACTCGATGGACCTGGAGCGCGAGCGCGGCATCACGATCAAGGCGCAGACCGCCGCGCTCAGTTACAAGGCGCGTGACGGCATCACCTACCAGCTCAATTTGATCGATACCCCGGGCCACGTCGATTTCTCCTACGAAGTGAGCCGTTCGCTGTCGGCCTGCGAAGGTGCGCTGCTGGTGGTCGATGCAAGTCAGGGCGTGGAAGCGCAAACGGTAGCCAACTGCTACACCGCGCTAGACCTCAAGGTCGAAGTCGTGCCGGTGCTCAACAAGATTGACCTGCCAACGGCTGATCCGGAAAACGCGATTGCTGAAATTGAAGACGTAATCGGCATCGACGCGCAGGATGCCGTGCGCGCCAGCGCCAAAACCGGGCAGGGTGTGGAAGACATCATCGAGGCCATGATTGCACGGGTGCCTCCGCCTAAAGGCTCCCCAGCCAACCCGCTTCAGGCGTTAATCATCGACTCCTGGTTTGATAATTACGTCGGCGTGGTGATGCTGGTGCGGGTGATGGACGGCAGCTTGCAGCCGAAACAGCGCATCAAGCTGATGGCGACCGGCTCTACTTACCTGTGTGAGCAGGTGAGGGTGTTCACGCCCAAATCGCTGCAGCGGCAAAGTCTGTCGGCGGGCGAAGTCGGCTTCATCATTGCGGGCATCAAGGAACTCAAGGCCGCCAAGGTGGGTGACACTGTGACGCTGGCCGAGCGGCCGGCGGAGAAGGCGCTGCCGGGCTTCAAGGAAATCCAGCCGCAGGTATTTGCCGGTCTGTTTCCGGTTGAATCGAACCAGTACGAAGCACTGCGTGAATCGCTACAAAAACTCCAGCTCAATGATGCCTCGCTGCAGTTTGAGCCGGAAGTGTCGCAGGCGCTCGGGTTTGGTTTCCGCTGTGGCTTTCTGGGGTTGTTGCACATGGACATCGTGCAAGAGCGTCTGGAGCGCGAGTTCGACATGGACCTCATCACTACCGCCCCGTCGGTGATGTATGAGGTGGTGCTGCGCAATGGCGAAACCATCGTCATCGACAATCCCGACAAGCTGCCCGATCCAGGCCGGGTCGAAACCATTCGCGAGCCGATGATGACGGTGCAATTGTTCATGCCGCAGGAGTACGTCGGTGCCATCATGACGCTGTGCAACGACAAGCGCGGCAATCAGATCAACATGGCGTATCACGGCCGTCAGGTGCAATTGACTTACGAAATGCCGCTCAATGAAATCGTGCTCGATTTTTTTGACAAAATGAAATCGGCATCGCGCGGCTATGCGTCAATGGATTACGAATTCAAGGAATACCGCGCCTCCGATGTGGTCAAGGTCGATGTGCTCATCAACAGCGAGAAAGTCGATGCGCTGTCGATCATCGTGCATCGCGCCAATGCGCAATACCGCGGCCGCGGGCTGGTGGCGAAAATGCGCGAACTGATTCCGCGCCAGATGTTTGACGTGGCGATTCAGGCCGCTATCGGTGCCGGTATCATTGCGCGCGAAAACGTCAAGGCGCTGCGCAAAAACGTGATTGCCAAGTGCTATGGCGGCGACATTTCGCGCAAGCGCAAATTGCTGGAAAAACAAAAGGCTGGCAAAAAACGCATGAAACAGGTTGGCACGGTGGAGATACCGCAGGAGGCGTTTCTCGCCATTTTGCAGGTGGATAGCTGATGAATTTCGCTCTGATTCTGTTTTGCCTTACGGTGTTTACCGGGGTGTTCTGGTGTGCCGATCTGCTGGTGATCAAGAAGCGGCGCGAGGCGGCATTTGCATCTGAGGTGAAGGCGCTGGACGCGCGCATGGCGGTCAACCCGGCTGTGTATGCTGCAGATCACCGCGACAAAGAGGTGGAGCGTCTGAGCAATGAAAAGCGCACGCCGCCCGCGTGGCTGGAATTTCCGGCCAGCTTCTTTCCGGTGATCGCGGTGGTGTTTGGATTGCGCTCGTTTCTG
>JANOYK010000463.1:0-3064 GCA_031428855.1 Burkholderiales bacterium
GATGATTTATTTCAATCTGGACCAGCGCGACAAAACCCCGTTCGTGTTCGACAACGACGGCAAGCCGCTCGACAAGAACCCGCTCAAGGACGCGCGCGTGCGCAAAGCCATGTCGCTCGCCATCAACCGTGAGGCGATCAAAGACCGGCTGATGGAAGGCTTGTCGCTGCCGACCGCCAATCTGGTGCCGCCCACCTTGTTTGGCAACAACCCGAATCTCAAGCCGGTGTTTGATGCCGACCTCGCGCGCAAGCTGCTGACCGAAGCGGGTTATCCGAACGGTTTTGCCATCACCTTCCACGGCCCCAACAACCGCTATGTGAACGACGACCAGATCATGCAGACCGTGGCGCAGATGTGGGCGCGCATCGGCATCAAGGCGAAGGTCGATGCGATGCCGCTGGCGGTGTATTTCCCGCGCGCAGGCGTGGCTAAAAAAGAATTTTCGGTCACGCTGGTCGGCTGGGGCGCGCAGACCGGCGAAGCCTCTTCACCGCTGCGCTCGCTGCTGGCATGCGAGAACAAGGAGAAGGGCCTGGGCGGCTTCAACTACCCGTCGTATTGCAATCCGAAAATGGACGCGCTGCTGGAAGAAGGTCTGCGCACGGTGGACGACAAGAAGCGTTTGGCACTGTTTCAGGATGCCGTAAAAATCGCAGTCGATGATGCCGCGCTGGTGCCGATCCATCATCAGGTCACCACCTGGGCCGCCAAGCGCGCAATTGATTACGTCGGCCGCACCGACGAGCGCACCTATGCGCATGCGTTTTTTCCGAAACGCTAAACTTCATTGGAAGCAGGGTCACGCCACGGCGGGCCGCGATGCCCGCCGTTTTTTTGTTCACGTCCACCGTCACACAAAGAGGAAATCATCATGCGGTTGAAAGATAAATCGATCATCGTCACCGGCGCCGGCTCGGGCATCGGCGCAGGCATTGCCACCCGTTTTGCCGCCGAAGGCGCACGCGTGATCGTCAACGACATCAACGCCAAGGGCGGTGAAGCCACCGTTGCCGCGATCAAACAAGCCGGCGGCAATGCGCTATTCCAGCAGGCCGATGTCACCACCGATGATGGCTGGAAATCCTTGGTGGGAGCGGCTCTCAAGGCCAATGCCGGTCTCGATGGCGTGGTCAACAACGCTGGCTGGTCGCATGTCAACCGGCCCTTTGCCGAAGTCACCGAGACCGATTTTGACCGCTGTTTCAACGTCAACGTCAAAAGCATCTACTGGTCGGCCCAGCACGTGCTCGCGCAATTTCGCAAACAGGGCAAGGCGCGCTGCGGCAACATCGTCAACATCGCCTCCACCGCCGGCATCCGCCCGCGCCCGGGCCTGACGGTCTACAACGCCAGCAAGGGCGCGGTGGTGCTGATGAGCAAATCAATGGCCGCCGAATTCGCCCCCGACAACGTACGCGTCAATTGCGTCAACCCGGTGTTCAACCCCGACACCGCGCTCTCCGCCTCCTTCGCTGGCGGTGAAGTGAACGAAGAGCGCCGCGCCAAGTTCAGGGCATCGATTCCGCTCGGGCGCTTCTCGACCGCGCAAGATGTTGCCAACGCCTGTTTGTATCTGGCTTCGGATGAAGCAAGCTTCATCACCGGCGTGTGCATTGAGGTGGATGGCGGACGTTGCGTTTAGCGAGTGCTGGCAGGTTGCGGCCACCTCTATTTAATAGTTATTTAAATGACAATTAATTGA
Source organism: Burkholderiales bacterium (assembly GCA_031428855.1). Classification (GTDB taxonomy): domain Bacteria; phylum Pseudomonadota; class Gammaproteobacteria; order Burkholderiales; family JAEUOS01; genus CANJDH01. The sequence goes on from JANOYK010000463.1 coordinate 1,706, forward strand.
GTTTTTGTTATATAATTGTCTTTATGTTGTCATTAAATATTCTTACCGCCGATGAGACTTGCGCCGCGCTCGGCCAGCGCGTGCGCCAGTTCCGTTTGCAGCAAAATCTCACCCAGTCCGAACTTGGCGCGCGGGCCGGCGTGTCGTTCGGCGCAGTGCGCAAGCTTGAAACCAGCGGACAAACCACACTCGCCACTTTTGTCAAATGCGTGCAAGCGTTGGGAGCGGCCAGTGAACTGACCGCGCTGCTGACCACCCCGCAAGTGCAATCGATTGCGCAATTGGAAAAACACATGCAGGCCGCGCAGCGCCAGCGCGCGCGCAGCCCCCATCGGGCCAGCCGGCGCAACGCATGAACCGATTGACCGTGCTGTACCAAGGCTGGGGCGAGCGCTGGCCGCTCGGCACCTTGGCGCACGCCGGTGACAAAACCGTCTTCGAATATTCACCCGAAGCACTGCGTCAAGGGCTGGAGCTGTCGCCGTACCGGCTCGCGTTGCGGCAGCAGGCGTATACCGGCGCACCGGCGCTCTACGCCGGCCTGCCCGGCTTGATTGCCGACGCCCTGCCCGACGGCTGGGGCCTGATGTTGATGGATCGGGCGTTTCGCAAAGCGGGGCGTGACCCAGCAACCATTTCGCCTCTGGATCGTCTGGCATTTATCGGTGAGCGCGCAATCGGCGCGCTATCGTTCGAGCCGGCCACCGGTCTGTCACTTGACGCGCAAGATATTTCGCTGCTTGAACTCGCACAAAAAATTGAGCGCCTGACCGCCGCTGCCAGTGCCACCGTGTTGAACCAATTGGTGCTCATTGGCGGCTCGCCCCACGGTGCGCGCCCCAAAGCGCTGGTGAACTACGAGCGCAGCAGCGGACGCATGTCCGCAGGTGGCACACCAGGGGACACCGGAGGCGGCACAGCGGCTGCCGATGCGCCGGGCGAGCCCTGGCTCATCAAATTTCCGGCGCGCGGCGAGCACGCCGAGGTCTGCGCGATTGAAGAACTCTACGCCGGTCTAGCGCGCGCCTGCGGCCTCGACATGCCGACGTCTGCGTGGTTTCCGCTCAGCCGCAATCTGGCCGCCTTCGGCGTCAAGCGTTTCGACCGTGACAACGGCATGCGCGTGCCGGTGCATACCCTGGCGGGGGCCTTGCACACCGACTACCGTGTGCCCTCGGTCGATGCGATTGATTTTTTGCGCCTGACCCGGCTCATGACCAGCGACATGCGCGAAGTGCATAAGGCGTTTGAGCGCTGCGTGTTTAATCTCATCTTCAACAACCGCGACGATCACGCCAAAAATTTTTCCTACCGGCTCAACAATGCGCGGCATTGGCAGTTAAGCCCGGCATACGATCT
>JANOYK010000464.1:0-2549 GCA_031428855.1 Burkholderiales bacterium
TCGACCGACGAGTAAAACGGCGGCGTGTGCTCCTGCCATTCGAGACGCAGCCAGCGCTCGATGTTGGTAGCGTTGTCGAGAATGATGCGCTCGACTTCCATCATCGGGCCAGTCATGGCGGTCTTGAGATTGGGTACCAGCATAGGGTATTTCCTCGGCGAAAAAAAGGGTGAAAAGGGGCGGGCAGCAGGCTGGGCAAACCGGGCGGACGGCAAGCATACCGCAGTCGATTCGCCTTAATCGCCGGGGTTTTACGTCAGGCAGCGCCGGTGTCCGCAGTCAACGTGGTGCGCCGGTGCCAAATGTCAACCCGGTGCGTGCCTGCATCGAGGGCCGGCGTGCGCGCTGGGGGTGCGGCGCCGCCTGCCCGCATCGCACACCACAACGAAAAAGCCCGGCCAGTTGCCCGGCCGGGCTTTCCCCGCAGCGCTACCCGCAGCGCCACCCTCGGCCCGCCCCCAGCGCAGCAACGGGACGGTGAGGTGACGATGACTTTACATGTGATACGCGGTCTCGCCGTGCGAGGAGACATCGAGGCCTTCGCGCTCTTCGTCTTCCGCCACGCGCAGGCCGATCACCATGTCGATCAGCTTGAGCGCCACCAGCGCGACCACGCCCGACACCACGATCGCGGTGCCGACTGCCCACAACTGCGCGGTGACCTGCGCCATCATGTCGTAGTTGGGATCAGGCGCGCCCTTGACCCAGTCGATCAGGCCCTGGCCGCCGAGCGACGGTGCGGCGAAGATGCCGGTGGCAATTGCGCCCCAGATGCCGCCGATGCCGTGCACGCCGAACACGTCGAGCGCGTCATCCGCACCGAGCATGCGCTTGAGACCCGTCACACCCCACAGGCACAGGCCACCGGCCACAAAGCCGATCACCAGCGCACCCTTGATGCCGACAAAACCGCAGGCAGGGGTGATCGCCACCAAACCGGCCACCGCGCCAGAGGCCGCACCGAGCATCGACGGCTTGCCCTTGATGAGGTTCTCGAAGAACAGCCAGGCCAGGGTCGCCGCTGCCGTGGCAGCCAAGGTATTGGCGAACGCCAGTGCAGCGATGCCATTGGCTTCAAGGTTGGAGCCGACGTTGAAACCGAACCAGCCCACCCACAGCAGGCACGCGCCGATCATGGTCATGGTCAGGCTGTGCGGGGTCATGGCTTCCTTGCCGTAGCCGACGCGCTTGCCGACCACAAAGGCCGCCACCAAGCCTGCGATACCGGCATTGATGTGTACCACCGTGCCGCCCGCAAAGTCGAGCGCGCCCTTGGCCCACAGCCAGCCGGCCGCTTCAGTCGCCGACTTGAGCGTGGCCGCATCTTTGAACGCATCCGGGCCGTCCCAGTACCACACCATGTGCGCCATCGGCAGGTAGGCGAAGGTGAACCACAGCGCCACAAACCAGAGCACGGCAGAAAACTTCAGGCGCTCGGCAAACGCGCCGACGATCAGCGCCGGGGTGATCGCCGCAAAGGTCAACTGGAACAGCGCAAACATCATCTCGGGGATGTACACACCCTTGGAGAAGGTGGCACCACCGCCATCAAGCGAGACGCCGTCGAGGAATAATTTCCCGAAGCCGCCGAAGAACGGGTTGCCGCCGGTGAAGGCCACGCTATAGCCATACACCACCCACAGCACGGCGATCAGGCAGAAGGTCACAAACACCTGCATCAGCACCGACAGCATGTTCTTCGAGCGCACCAGGCCACCATAGAACAGTGCCAGACCCGGGATGATCATCAGAATCACCAGGATCGTGGCGATGTACATGAAGGTGGTGTCGCCCTTGTTCGGGGCAGGCAGGGCGGGCGCTGCGGCGGGTGACGCCGCCGGGGCCTTGGCATCATCCTTCTTCGCCTCGGCCTTGGCAGCGTCTGCCTTGGGCGCGCCGGCGGGTTTGGCATCGTCCTTTTTGGCATCAGCCGCTTTGGCGTCTGCCGCTTTGGCGTCGGCCTTGGGCGCATCAGCAGGCTTGGCTTCGTCTTTCTTGGCGGCGGCGGCTGGCTTGTCCTGCGCCAGCGCGCCCGCTGCAAACGGCGCAATGCCGCTGCCGGTCAGCAGGAATGCCGCCAGCGCACCGGCCACACCCCATTTGGAAAACAGTTTTTTCATGATGTCTCCTTTACAGCGCTTCGGCGCCGGTTTCACCGGTGCGGATGCGAATGACTTGTTCGAGATCGAACACAAACACCTTGCCGTCGCCGATCTTGCCGGTGTTGGCAGACTTTTCGATGGCCTCGATCACCTGCTCGACCAGTTCGGTCTTGACGGCGGCCTCGATCTTTACCTTGGGCAGAAAATCGACCACGTACTCCGCACCACGATAAAGCTCGGTGTGGCCTTTTTGACGGCCGAAGCCCTTGACTTCGGTGACCGTAATGCCCTGCACGCCAATGGCGGACAGCGCCTCACGCACCTCGTCAAGCTTGAACGGCTTGATGATGGCTGATACCAGTTTCATGGGAACCTCCTCAGGTTGGACTGCAAAACAAGAGCAAAACGCATCTCTTGTCATCACCTGAGCAGCTTCCATGCCAGCGC
>JANOYK010000465.1:0-2101 GCA_031428855.1 Burkholderiales bacterium
CAAGCCAAAGCCGGGCGGATTGGCAATCCATATCTCGCCGCGCGCATGCGGCAGACGGTTGAGCGGATCGGTTGTTCCCATCTCGGCGCGGCCACCTGCGCCAAGAAACCGGAGCACGAACAGATCCGGTTCAGCGTCTATAAATGCGTTTTCAGCCATCACCGCGAACAGGCGTCCGTTCGCCAGGCCGGACCAGCCCATCACTTGCACTGTACGAACGAAATGGCCATCCAGTTCGAAACCCAGTGCCTTGGGCACGGATTCGTCGAGCAGGACTTTTATGCAGCGAGCAGGGCGCGCTGGCTGTCTTCGAGGAGCTGCACTGCCTGATCGCGGCGCACTGACGGAAATTGATCGAGAAACGTATCGATGGTGTCGCCGCCTTCGATGTAGTCAAACAGTGTTTTGACCGGCACGCGGGTGCCTGCGAAACAAGGTGTGCCGCCGAGGATGGCGGGGTCGCTCTTTACGATAGACGAGTGCGCAGACATGACGTCTCCCGGGTGATTGTGCGGATTGTTCGTGCTGCACGTGGGGAATGCGAATGATGTTACCCCAGATGAAGCTACAATTCTGCGCAGATTCAAGTCCCTCGCCAGTCACGCGCTTTCTTCACGACACCCTTACATGCGCCCCTCCCAACCCGCCAATTTCGTCACCTGGTTCCGCGCCGCTGCGCCGTGGATTCACGCGTTTCGCGGCAAGACGTTTGTGGTGGCGTTTGGCGGCGAAATGGTGGCGTCGGGCGCGGTCGAATCGGTGGTGCAGGATGTGAACCTGCTGACCAGCCTCGGCATCCGCGTGGTGATTGTGTGCGGCTCGCGCCCGCAGATCGATGCGGCGCTGGCGGCGCGCGGGTTGACCAGCACGTTTGCCCATGGTGTGCGCATCACGCCGTCGAATGTGATGGACTGCGTGAAGGAGGCGGTGGGGCGCTTGCGCATTGAGTTTGAGCAGCGCTTTTCGTTCGGCTTGCCGAACACGCCGATGGCGCAATCCGAAGGCGTGCGCTTGATGAGCGGCAGTCTGCTCACCGCGCGTCCAGTGGGCGTGATCGACGGGATCGATTTTCAGTTTGCCGGCACCGTGCGCGATGTCGATGCCGAGACGATTCATCATGCGCTCAACAATGGCGACATCGTGTGCCTCACACCGATTGGTTATTCACCGACGGGGGAAGCGTTCAACCTGACAATGGAAGACGTGGCCGCGAGCGTGGCAGTGGCGCTCGATGCCGAGAAACTGATTTTCATGATCGATGCGGCTGGCCTGCCGCCGCTGCCCGGCCCGAAAACCAAGCGCACGCGCGCGCATGACATTTCGCGTGAGCTGTCTGCCGCCGAGGCTGAGACGCTTTACAAGGCCGCCGCGCAGACGCCTGACATCGCCGGCATGAACGATGAAACCATGCGTGCGCTCGACGCCACGGTGCGCGCCTCCAAGGGAGGTGTGGCACGCACCCATTTGATTCCGCGCGCGGTTGATGGCGCGCTGCTGATGGAATTGTTTTCTTACAACGGCACCGGCACCATGATTACCGAGGCCGGGCTGGAGACGCTGCGCGAGGCGACGGTGGAAGATGTCGGCGGCGTCCTCACCTTGATCGAACCGCTCGAAGCCGATGGCACGCTGGTGCGGCGCGGGCGCGAAAAACTGGAAGCCGAGATCGGGCAGTTTTGTGTGATCGAACACGACAACGTGATCGCTGGCTGCGCGGCACTGTATCCGTTCGGCAAGGACGGCATGGGCGAGATGGCCTGCTTTGTGGTGGCCCCCACTTTTCGCGGGCGCAACTACGGCGAGCAATTGCTGGCGCGCATTGAGAGTCTGGCGCGGCAGGCGCGCGTCAAGCGCCTGTTCGTGTTGACCACGCGCACGGCACACTGGTTTATTGAGCACGGCTTTGTCGAAGGCTCGCTCGACGAGTTGCCCGAGGCCAGGCAGAAGCTGTACAACTATCAGCGTCAGTCGAAAATATTTATCAAGAAGCTGTGACATAGACGCAGCCGGCCGTATGCAACCAGCGTTTATCCAGCGTTTATCAAACACTCATTGAGCACCTCTGAAACGGAAAATAGTTATGGCACGCATGGTCAATTGC
>JANOYK010000466.1:0-2956 GCA_031428855.1 Burkholderiales bacterium
CTGCCCGTGTGGCAGGCATTACGTAACGAATTGCACCCGCAAGGGTTTGAGCTGGTCACGGTCGGCCTCGACTTGCAGGGCGACGCCGGTTGCCGCGCCTTCATCGAAGCGGCGCGGCCAGAACACCCGTCGCTGATTGACCGGCACCATGTGCTGGCCGATTTGTTCGGTGTCATCAACATTCCGAGCAGCGTCTGGATCGACGAGCACGGCATGATCGTGCGGCCCGCAGAAGCCGCCCCGGCCCCGCCGCAGGCCGATGGCAAAGCCTCGCGCTTCAGCATGCCGCCAGATTTGCCGCAGCGCTTTGCCGAGATCATGGTTGAGGCCGCGAAAATCAAAAAGGATCCGCAGACCTATCACGCGGCCCTGCGCGACTGGGTCGCGCACGGTGCGGCGAGCCGCTTTGCGCTCTCGCCCGAGGCGGTGGTAGAGCGCTCGCGCCCGCGCAACTTTGACAAAGCGCTGGGGCACGCCCACTTCGCGCTTGCGACGCAACTGGAAATGGACGGGCATCACGCAGCGGCGGTGCAGCACTTTCGCGAAGCGCATCGCCTGGTGCCCGATAGCTGGACCTTCCGGCGTCAGGCCTGGTCGCTCGAGAAGGTCGGCGATGGCCCGCTCGCGCGGTTCTGGCAAGGGCCCACACCGGATGCGCCCGCAGCCTGGCCGTATGCGGGCGACTGGCTGAGCGATATACGCGAGAGTGGCGCAGAAAATTACAGCGAGCCGTGGCGGCCTTGATCTGAACACCGGGTGAGCGCCGGGCGGGGACTTGGCCCGATGCAACTTCCGCAACGATTCGGGCTGTGCCGCCGCAGTGACGCGGGCGATTGCGTTGCTGGTCTCCCGGAACTGCAAGGAGGCACAGGATGCCGCCGCAAGCATTCTCCACACTGCAGGCGCGCGCTACCGCACTACTTTTCCGCGCCCTTCCAGCCCGAGTGGGTGATGTCGAAAATAATGCCGTCCGGGTCAGTGTATTTTTTTTCGTAATACTCGGAGGTTTTGCCGGGCACCACGTCCTGAAAAATGGCGGCACCGCTTTGCTCGACCAGGCGGCTTTGCGCATCAAGGTCGTCGCACAAAAAGCCGACATGATGGACCCCAACAAAGTCTTTGCCGCGCGGGCCGGCCGGTGCATCGGTGCGGTATTTGAGCAGGGCCAGGCTGATGGTGCCGTCGGATAAATACACCCCGGTGGCAGTGGCCGAGTTGGCCTCACCAACGATCTGCATGCCGAAGGCGTCGCAATAAAACTTGGCCGATTTGTGCGGATCCGGCACCGAGAAAGCGATGTGTCTGAGTTTGGCCATGAGAATTTTTTCTTGTGCGCAGTGAGTTTGCCAAACCAGTCAATCAGGCTTGGCACCGGTGTCGCGCACCACCTTGCCCCACTTGAGCACTTCGGCCTTGATGTAGTCGGTGGTGCGGGCCGGCGGTTCGGCAATCGGGTCGAACGCCATCGCGGCCAGGCGCGCTGCGGTGTCGGGGTGTTGCACCGCACGCTGCACCGCTTCATAGAGTTTTTGCACAATCGGCGCCGGTGTGGCGGCCGGCAAAAATGCGCCAATCCAGGTGTAGTCGGCCATGCCGGCGTAGCCCAGCTCGGCCAATGTCGGCACATCTGGCAGCAGCGCCACCCGCTTTTCGCTCGACACCGCCAATGCGCGCACCCGGCCGGCCTTGATGAATTGCAGCGGCGCGGTGATCGCCATCGACCCCACCGGCGGCTCACCGGCCACCACCGCCGCCGCGCCCGGTCCGGCACCGCGATAATGCACCGCCGGTAGGTTGAGCTTGGCCGCCACGTTGAACAGGTTTTCACCAGTGAGGTGCGGCGTGGTGCCGCTGCCGGGTGTCGCGAACGCGAGCTTGGCGGTTTTGGCATAAGCAAAAAACTCAGGCAAAGTTTTGGCCGGCACACTGGGGTGGACAAAAATCACGTTGGGCTGCGCTGCCACCACCGTGACCGCAGCAAAGTCGCGTTCGCTAAAGCCAGGTTCGGGGAAGCTGAGGTTGACTGCAAACGCCGACGAGGTAAACAGCACGGTGTAACCATCGGCCGGCGCTTTGGCCACTGCGGTGGTGCCAATGTTGCCGCCCGCACCGGGGCGGTTGTCAACAATCACCGGCTGGCCGAGAATCTCGGCGAGCTGCTGGCTGACGAGCCGCGCGACCAAATCAGCCGGGCCGCCCGGGGCAAACGGCACCACCGCACGCAGCGGCCGGGCCGGCCAGGTGCCAGCAGAGGCGGCGGTGGAGGCAGCAGCGCCTGATTGCGCCACGCCGGCACCAGACCAGCACAGCGCTGCCGCACAGGACAGCATCAGCAGAAGCGGACGCGCATAGTGCGCCAAGGCATCCGGATAAGCAGGGTGCGACGCGGGCTGGGAAACGTTATTCATGGACAGTGGGTCTTTCTTTTGAAGTTACCGGAGGCGGCGAAGACAACTGGAGCGGAAACTCGAACGGAGAACACGGCACACACCTGCCAACCCAAGCAACCGGCCAGCATTCAGAGAGGCTATCACAGCTCGTTTCTCGCCTCGAACATGCAACGCAAGCGGTATCAGTCCAGCGCTTTTGCCAGCAGTTCTTTACAGGCAGTTCAATGGGGTGGCACTGAACTATGCCAAGGACCCGCGCGGGGCAATTTATCAGCAAACCTGAAATGGGATATTCCAAATCAGGATTCACACTTTAGGCCATGGTCAAATCACTGCATACACCTCAATATGGCGTGTTCCGGTCACTCATGGCCGAACTGCGGGAAACCGCCAAGCTGCCGCAATCTGAACTTGCAGCGCGTCTTGGCGCTCCCCAATCTTTCGTTTCCAAATACGAGAGCGGTGAACGCCGGCTCGATGTGATCGAATTTGTTTCGGTATGCGACGCACTGGGGGTAGCACCGGATTTAATTCTAAAGAAACTCGTCAAAACTCTGCGCGCATGA
>JANOYK010000467.1:0-3343 GCA_031428855.1 Burkholderiales bacterium
CGGTGGCGAGCCGCAATGACCCCAACCTGCTCATCATCGCGCGCACTGACGCGCGCACCACGCATGGCCTCGACGAAGCGCTGCGCCGCGCCGAAGCCTATGCGCGCGCCGGAGCCGACCTCTTGTTTGTCGAAAGTCCGGAGAGCGTCGAAGAGATGCAGCGCATTGGCAAGACGTTTGACTTACCGCTGGTGGCCAACATGGTCGAAGGCGGGCGCACGCCGGTGCTGACGGCAGCCGAGCTTGAAGAGATCGGCTACGGCCTTGCGATCTACCCGGCGCTCGGCTTCCTCGCCGCCACGCAAGCGATGGAGACGGCGTTCACCGGCCTCAAAGACAAGCGCTCCAGCGTGCCGCCTGCTGCGCCGCTCTACAACTTTCAGGCGATGAGCAAGTTGATGGGCTTTGATGAAGTGAGTGCGTTTGACAAGCAATATCGGGATGCGTGATTTCCGGGCCATCGCAGCGCCAGATGGCAAACAGAGGTTACTTTCTTGCAAAGTGCTCACTGCAAGATGCGCGTAATCTGTGTCTCAAAAGACGGCGCTTGCCAGATGCGGCGAACTTTGATGAAATGTCCGTGATGAAAGAGCCGAAGCCATGAGTGCCATTCTCAAACAGAAATTGCAGCAGGCCCGAATCTCTGCCGACGAGCGGGCGCGCCGCAAGGCGGCGATTGATTTCGGGCGTGGCAGCGTGCGTCTGGAAGGTTTCGTGATGTCGGCGGAAGTCGAAAAGCTCAGCGGGCAATATATTGAAGGTGCCATGACGATGGAAGAACTCATGCGTGCAGTCAAGGCACTCGCGCCGCGTCAAGCTGCCGGTTCGCTGTGATTGAAAGCGGCGAGCTAGACCGCTACGAAGGTGATGTCACGGCGATCCGGATCGCTGAGCTAATCGCCAGTCCGGTACGGGGCCAGTTCGATAGGGCCCATCTTTGCGAGATTCACCGGCGCGTTTTTCAGGACCTGCCGCGCCATACGCCAGGCCAATTTCGACCGGATGCAGTCGCTCACATCAAGCTGCGCCAGCTTGAATCTTTGCCGCACCGCTATCGCGTGTTCTACGCGCCGCGCAGCATCGTCGAAGCCGGCCTCGCCTCGGCATTGCAGCCATTGCAGGCTCTGCACGAGTGGCGCAGTCTGAACGCCGACGAATTTTCCGTGCGCATGACCGGTCTGTACGGCGACCTCGACTATTTGCATCCCTTTGGCGAGGGTAACAGCCGCACGCTGCGCGTATTCACCGCGCAACTCGCGACCGAGGCCGGGCATGCGCTCGACTGGGATACCGCCAACGTCAGCGCCACCAGTCGCGACCGCCTCTATATCGCCCGTGACGCCGAAGTGGCGCGGCGTTTCCTTGCGAATGCCAACAGCGAGGAGCAGATCAAGGCCTATGCGCAGATTGCCCGGCTCGCTGAGGGTGGTACATCACTCCAATATCTGATCCAAGCCTCAATTTCGTCCGGCTTGGGAACAGCGGAGTGACTGCACCGAAGCGCTACACCTTGCGATAAATCTTCTCGCGCCTTTTCACCACATCGAGCATTGACCAGTCCCCCTCGGCAACGACATTGCCCTGCGGCCACGGGGGCCTCGCTTCGAGGCCGAGCAGCGGCATGACCATCGGGTGCGCCAGGTAGCGGCCAACGGTTTGTGTCACAACACTTTGAACGAAAGCCGGATTTTCCGCGCGCAGCGTGTCGACCAGTGCTTTGGCCTGCGCAGTGCCCAACTGCGCAAACGATGCGCCATGCGCCTGCTGCGCCTGCGCGTCGAGAGCGGCCAGGCCTTGCTCGAACAAGGTTCGATCGGCAGCACGCATGGGCGTACCGCTGCCAAATAGCCTGAGAGCGCGCGCAGCAGGCATGCGCCCATCCTGCGACGCCGGAATCAACAAATCCATTAGCACATCAAGCACCGCTTGCTGCGCGCTGTTGAAGGGCAGCGGCGCTGTTGAAATTTGCACTGGCTTGGTCATGCGCGCGCTTCAATCAAACAAGTTCGCCAGGCGCTGCTTCATCACGTCGGCAATGTAGAGCGCCAGCGCCTGGATCGTGCTGGTCGGGTTGACGCCCGCCGAGGTAGTGAAGATGCTGCCGTCGATGATGAACAGGTGGCGCACCTCGTGCGCACGCCCCCATTCGTTGACTACGGATGTTGCCGCATCCAAGCCCATGCGCGCCGTGCCCATGTTGTGCCAGCCGGCGATTTTCCACGGCGCCTCGTGGCGCACGCTGGTGGCCCCGGCGGCGAGCAACACTTCGGTGGCGCGTTCGACCGAGTGCTCCAGCATGCGCCGGCTGTTTTCACTCAGCGTGTAGCTGATCTTCGGTGCCGGGATGCCATCGCTATCAGTGAGCACGTCGTCCAAGGTGACGCGGTTGTGCGCCTCGGGCAGGTCTTCGCAAATATTGACCATGCCGGTGTTGTGCGCGAATACCTTGCCGAACGCATCGTGAAAACCTTCACCCCAGGGAATCTGGCCGTTGCCCAGCCTGGCCAGCGCGGTGACCAGCGGGCCGCGCCCGCGCACGATCTCCATGGTGTAGCCGCGCACGAAGCCGCGGCGCTTGTCGGTCTCGTAAAACTCCTGGCTCCAGATGCAGCAGCCCGATGCGCCCCACTGGCCGTCGAGCCGCTGCGCAAACGTGCCATTGACCCACGCATACGGATGCAGCATGAGATTGCGGCCGACCACGTCGTTGTTGTTGGCCAGACCATTCGGGAAGCGTTTGGATTTTGAGTTGAGCAGCAGGCGCGGCGTGCCGATGCCGTTGGCCGCCACCACCACTACCTCGGCCGGCTGAAAGTGCTCCACGCCTTCCGCGTCGTAGTAGATGACGCCTTTGGCCATGCCATCGTCACCCACGGTGATCTCACGCACGCGGCAGCGCGTGCGCAGTTGCACGCCCTGGCGAATCGCCTCGGGCCAGTAGGTGATGTCGGTGCTGGCTTTGGCCCCCTGTGCGCAGCCGCTGGTGCAGGGGCCGAGGTTGATGCAGCGGTCGCGCCCTTCGTAGGGGCGGCTGGCGATGGCGCTGTCCGAGGGCCACCAGTGCCAGCCGAGCTGGTTGAAGCCGTGCGCCATCACTTCGCCGGAGGGGCCGAGCGGCAAGGGCGGCAGCGGCAGTTCGTGATCGGGATAAGCCGGGTCGCCCGCCAGCCCCGCCACGCCCATCATGCGGTCGTTGAGCGCGAAGAAAGGTTCGAGCGTCGCGTAGTCGATGGGCCAGTCGTCGGCCACACCATCGCAGCTTTTGACACGGAAGTCGCTTGGATGAAAGCGCGGGAAGTGCGCGGCATAAAGCACCGTGCTGCCGCCGACGCCATTGAAGTTG
>JANOYK010000468.1:0-2101 GCA_031428855.1 Burkholderiales bacterium
CGCTTCGATGACGATGCGGCCATCACCGCAGCCAAGGTCGATTACATAGTCGTTCGGCCCCACCCGCGCCATGTCGAGCATGCGCGCCACCACTTTCATCGGCGTTACCACGAAGGGGACTTCGGGCAGGTTGTGGGATTCCGAGGCGTTGGCCGCACACACCAACGGTGCGCTAAACGCTCCCATCAGCGACGCCCCCAGCGACGCCCCCATCAGCCGCCGCCGCCCGGATTTAAATGGCATATCAGGCCGGAGAGCCATGTCTACCAACGATTTTCGAGGTCATCCCTTGCGGATGCGCTTGTACCAAGGGTTTCCGGCCGGTGCTAAACTCAACTTCAGCGCTTTTGATACTGCGTCGAGCCGAACAAAATCTCTCTGGCCTTGTCATCCATCAGCGGTTTGCGCAGATCGGCCAGCACGGTGCAACCGCGCTGCACCGCCGGGCGTTTGCCGATCAGGTCAAACCACTTGGCGACATGCGGGTAGCTGCTCATGTCGACGCCCTGATTTTTCCAGTTGCGCAGCCACGGCCAGATCGCCATGTCGGCAATCGTGTAGCTCTTGCCGGCCATGAACGGCGTCTTGGCCAATTGCTTGTCCATCACGCCATACAAACGCTTGGCCTCGTTGGTGTAGCGATTGACCGCGTACTCAATCTTCTCCGGCGCGTAAATGCGAAAGTGATGACACTGGCCCAGCATCGGCCCCAAACCGCCCATCTGGAACATCAGCCATTGCAGCGTGTTGTAGCGCTCGCGGTCGGTCTTGCCCAAAAACTTGCCGGTCTTGCCGGCCAGATACACCAGCATCGCGCCTGACTCGAACAGCGAGATCGGTTTGCCATCCGGACCATCGGTATCGGTCATGGCCGGAATTTTGTTGTTCGGGCTGATGTCCAAAAACTCGGGCGTGAACTGCTCGCCCTTGCCGATATCAACCGGGTGCGCGCGATACGACAGCCCGCACTCTTCGAGCATGATGTGAATTTTGTGGCCGTTGGGTGTGGCCCAGCTGTAAATGTCGATCATGGTTGCTCCTCAAGGGCGGTTGCAAAAACTTCAGGGCAGGCGCAGGCGCGCGGTATTTACGCAGCTTGCACCGGACCCCAGCCGGTCACGCACCGGTTACGGGTCAACCGCCTGCGCTGCGCGAACCGGGCCGTCTGATCTACGCTGCTGCACCTGCCGTCCCCGGGATCGGTGTGTTCTTGCCCAGCTCCAGCTTGGCAATTGCATTGCGATGCACTTCATCCGGGCCGTCGGCAAAGCGCAGCGAGCGCTGATGCGCGTACATGTTGGCCAGCGGCACATCGCCCGACATGCCGGCCGCGCCATGCACCTGCATCGCCCAGTCGATGATCTTGCAGGCCATCGTCGGTGCCAGCACTTTAATCATGGCGATTTCAGTGCGTGCCATCTTGTTGCCGACCGTGTCCATCATGTGCGCGGCTTTGAGCACCAGCAAGCGGGTCGAGTCGATCATGATGCGCGCTTCGGCGATGCGCTCCAGCGTCACGCCCTGCTCTGACACACGCTTGCCGAAAGCGACGCGGTTGAGCGAGCGGGTACACATCAATTCGAGCGCACGCTCGGCTGAGCCAATCGAGCGCATGCAGTGGTGGATGCGGCCTGGCCCGAGGCGGCCTTGCGCGATCTCGAAGCCGCGGCCTTCACCCAGCATCAGGTTGGAGGCCGGCACGCGCACATTGTCAAACACGGTTTCGGCGTGGCCGTGCGGCGCATCGTCGTAGCCGAACACGGTCAGCGGGCGCACGATCTTGACGCCCTTCGCCGTGCGTGGTATCAGGATCATCGACTGCTGCGAGTGGCGCGGCGCATTCGGATCGGTCTTGCCCATAAAAATAAATATCGCGCAGCGCGGATCAGGTGCGCCGGACGACCACCACTTGTGGCCGTTGATGATGTAGTCGTTGCCGTCGCGTGTGATCGATGACTGGATGTTGGTGGCGTCCGACGAGGCCACTTCCGGCTCGGTCATGGCAAAGCAGGAGCGGATCTCGCCGCGTAACAGCGGGTCCATCCACTCGCGCTTGTGTTCTTCGGTGCCGTAGCGCTCCAGCGTTTCCATGTTGCCGGTG
>JANOYK010000469.1:0-1702 GCA_031428855.1 Burkholderiales bacterium
GCCGCGCGGATTAGCGCTGGTTGTGGTGGCGGCTGACGTTGTTTTGCGCGACCACGCTGCCGTTGGTGCTCGGGCCGGGTTGGGTGGCGCTGTTACCGTTGTTGCTGTTGTTGCCATTGCGCAATTGGCCGTAGTGGTTGCCGCGATTGCTGTGCCCGGTGCTTGCCGGGGCTGCGGCGGCAACTGGGGTGGCCACCGTGGCAGCGGCTGGTACCGGCTGCACGCCGCTGTGATGGTTGGCGCGGTTGAAGTGCGCATTGCCCTCATGGCGCGGGCCCATGTGGCCGGCGTTGGGTTGCTGGCGGTGCTGATGCTGTTGATATGCTTGGTGCGCGCGCTGGTTGTCGTTGCGCTCACGCTCGATCGCGGCGCTTTGGCGGTTTTGCATCTGGACGATGCGCTCGCGCTCGGTGCGGCTGATGTGGCCGTCGGCCATGGCGCGCGCTTCCATGCGGTCGATGCGCGCTTGATTGTTTTGCAGTTCGGCTGCTTCGCGTCGTGTGAGCGAGCCATCGCGGATACCTGCGTCGATGCGTTGTTGCAGGTAGGCGTCGCGCTGATCGAGGCGGGCAGCGGTGTTGCTGGTGTTGTGGCCGGCGAATGCGGCCAGCGGGAACACGGCGGTGATAAGAGCGGCTGCGGCAGTTTTGGCGAATGTCATGTCAATCTCCTTGGCGGGGGCTGCGGGTGGGGTCAGGGTGCTGTCATGGGTCAGTGCCCATGAGGAGATTTAACGCCGGGGTGGCAGGGCGATGCGACTGCCAAGTTGTAACGGCTGTAAGCGGATGTTGCTGGGGTGTGCGCGGCTTACGAATTGTCACGTTTGGCGCGCGCGATGGGCGATCTGGTGCGCGCCGGGGGTGGGCCTGAGCGTGATGCGCTTGCTAACGCTGCGACAGCGAGCGCTCGGCGCGATACTTCAGTGAATCGCCGCGCCCTCAGGCGAATTTTTCGCCGAGGCGGTAGAACTCTTCCCACACATCGCCTGACAAGGCTTGCGGGCGCAGGCCTTTGATGAGGCGGTCGATGCCGGCGGCGTGCTTGAGGGCTGCGCCGACTTGTGCATTGGTGACGTTTTTGGCTTTGCGCTCGTAGATCGCGGAGCGCGGGCCTTTCCAGACTTTTTCACCGCGGCGGATTTTGGCGAGTGCGCGGATGTCGTCGGTCATGGCCCACAAAATCAAGACGGTGGCTTCGCCTTCGCCCTTAAGGCCTTCGAGCATGCGCCGGAAGCGCGGCAAGTCGCCCGAGAGCCAGGCGTCGGACAGCTTGAACACGTCGTAACGCGCGACGTTGAGCACCGCTTCCTCGACTGCTTCTTGCGTGAGCTTGCCGGGCGGGTGCAGCAGCGCGAGCTTCATGATCTCCTGATGTGCGGCGATCAGATTGCCTTCGACTTTGGCGGCGATGAAGCGCAGGGTGTCGGGCGCGGCGGATTGCTTTTGCCGTGCCAGGCGCTCGCCGATCCAGGTGGACAAAGCGGAGGCGTCGATCGGTTTGGATTCGATCAGCACGCCGGCCGCGTCGAGCGCCTTGACCCATGCGGTTTTCATGGTCTGGTAATCGCCGGGGAAGGTGACCAGCAGCAGCGCGCCGTCGCCGGTCGATTTCGCCAAGGCGGCGATGCTGTCGAGCGCCGTGCCGCCTTCCTTGCCCGGTTTGCCCGAGGGAATGCGCAGATCGATCAGCGCTTTGTCGCCGA
>JANOYK010000470.1:0-2791 GCA_031428855.1 Burkholderiales bacterium
GTCTGCTCCAGCAGCGCATGGGTGCGCTCTGCTTGCTCTGCCACGACGCCGCCATCACGCGCCAGTTCGAGCGCGAGTTTGATGTCCTTGATCGCGTACTCGGTCGGAAATGTGAGCGGCGGGAAGTTGCCCGGCACCAGCGCCTTCAAGCCCTGGTTGCGCAACACGAAGCTGTCGGACGAACCGAGCGCCATGGTCTCGAACAACAGCTTCGGATCGACCCCGGCCTCGCGCCCGATCAGCAGCGCTTCGGACAGCGCATGCACCGTCATGAACACGATCATGTTGTTCAGAATTTTCACGGTCTGCCCGGCCCCCACCTCACCGCAGCGGGTGATGTCTGACCCCATGCATTGCAGGTACGGCAGCACCGTGTCGTAAGCCGCTTGCGGGCCACCCACCATGATGCTCAAGGTGCCCAGACGCGCCGCTTCACGCAGGCGCGCCACCGGCGCATCGAGATAGACGATGCCGTGCTGCGCTGCTTCAGTGGCCAGCGCGCGCGTCTCTTTGACTGCTGAGGTGCTCATGTCCACCAACATTTTTACGCGACCCGGATGGCGAAACAAACCTCCCGGGCCGTGGCACACCTCGCTTACCTGAGCTACCGCCGGCAGCGACAAAAAAATCACATCGGCGCGGTCTGCCACTTCAGCGATGGCGCTGCAGGCGCTGAAACCGGCGCTCTGCACCCGCGTCAGCGCGGCCGGCACGCTGTCAAAACCGCACACCGGCAAACCGCTTTTGTTGGCGAGGTTGGCACACATCGGCGCACCCATCACGCCCAGACCAATGAAACCGAGAGAGGCAATCGTCGTCATGAAATTTCCTGAAATGATGAAAACACTGATGAAAACACAAGGGCAGCGAGTCTGACCCAGGCGGGCTGCATCATTTGCGCAGACTCGCCATGTAGGTCTCAATCCGCGCCTTCAAACCGGGGCGGGTGGCCGAGCGCACCAGCGCGGCAAGATCACCGTCATCGTCATCGCTGCGTGTGAGCGCGCGAATCGCTGCGCCGGTGTCGCGGCCGGGTGCTTGCGCGAGTGACGCGGAGATGGCTGCGCTGCGTTCTTCTGCGCCAGTCACGCGCGTCGCCAGGCCGGCCGCGCGCGCGTCAGCCGCGCCCACTTCAGCGCCACCGAGCAGCCAGTGACGCGCGATGTCACCGCCCACCCGCGCGGCCAGCCGGCGCGTGCCGAGCACGAGACCGAAGCGCGTGCCGGGAAAACGGAATGTCGTGTCCGGCGCACACAAGCGCACTTCACACGCGGCAAACAAATCAGCCCCCGCGCCCCAGCTGCGGCCTTGGACTGCAGCGATGGTGCGCACCGGTGCGCGCCATACCAGTTGCAGCAAGTGCTCGACCCGCACGAAGCGCTGCAACAGATCGCCCTCGCTGCTGGCCGCGAGATTCGACAAATCAAAGCCGGTGCAAAAGTGCGGGCCGGCGGCAGTGAACACCAGCGCGCGGGTGTCTGCTGCGTCGAAGGCGCGGGATACCCGTTCGATTAACTCTTCGACCAATTCGGCCGAGAGCGCATTGCCTTTCCCGGGACGGTTCAGGGCGAGCGTGACGACGCCGTCTTGTGTTGCGTGTTGCAGCATGGTGTGCTTTCGATGTGGTTCGATTTGATGGAATTTTGTTCGCGATTTTTCGATGCGCCGCAGGGCCGCCTGGTTCGCCGCGCAGTGAGCCGGGCAGCGGCTCAACCGTTCCCGCAGGTCTCTATACTGTGCCACATCCTATCGCCCTGGAGACCCCATGCGCAATCTCACCCGCCGCCGTTTCAACGCCGCCTTGCTCGCCGCTGGCCTCGCGATTGCGCCAACGCTCTGGGCGCAGTCATACCCGGCCAAGCCCGTCAAACTGATTGCACCGTATCCACCCGGTGGTGGGGTCGATACCGTCGCGCGCCTGGTCGGCGAGCGTCTGTCGGCGCGTCTCGGCCAGCCCGTCACAGTGGAAAACCGCCCCGGCGCGGGTGCCACCATCGGTGCCGAGGCGCTGGCCAAGAGCGCGCCCGATGGCTACACGCTGATGCTCGGCAGCATTACCGACTATGCGATTGCGCCGCACGTACACAAGAATCTGGGATTCGACATGCGCCGCGATTTTGTGCCGGTGGTTGAAATCGGCTTCGGTACCGTGGGCTTGGTGGTCACGGCCGATCTGCCGGTCAAGAACGTGCAGGAGTTGATCGCCCTGGCCAAATCCAAACCCGGGCAATTGAGCTATGCCTCGTCGGGAATCGGCGGCGGGCAGCATCTGAACGCGGAGATGTTCAAGCAGATGGCCGGCGTGGATCTGGTGCATGTACCCTACAAGGGTACGGCGCAGTTTCTGCCTGATTTAATGGCGGGCCGCGTGCCGATGTCGTTCGACAGCATGCCGGCACATTTGCCGCACATCAAGTCCGGCAAGATTCGCGCACTGGCAGTGGCTACGCGCGCCAGAGTGCCGATGTTGCCGGATGTGCCAACCATGGCCGAGGCCGGTCTGCCGGGGTACGAAACCGCCACCAACTACACGCTGTTCGCACCCGCCGGCACGCCGCGTGATGCCGCCGCTTTGCTCAACCGCGAGACCAACCTGGTGTTGCAACAGGCTGACGTGAAGGAAAAGCTGCTGGGGCTGGGCATCATCCTGATTGGCGGCAGCGCAGAAGCCGCACAGGCGCGCGTGCCTGCCGAGATCACCAAATGGGCCAACGTCATCAAGACCGGTAACATCAAGCTCGATTGATTGAACCCACCGGCAGAACTTACCGGCGGAACTTACCGGCGGAAC
>JANOYK010000471.1:0-4060 GCA_031428855.1 Burkholderiales bacterium
CGGCGGCGACGTTTTCGGTCAGCGCCACTACCGTGGCTTTCATCGATTTGTAGCCGAGCAGCGGGTAGGCCTGGGCTGCTGCCAGTGAGGAGATGTTGACGATGGAGCCGCTGCCTTGGGCGCGCATGGTGGGCAGGGCGTGCTTGATCGCGAACCAGGTGCTCTTGACGTTGACGGCGAAGCTGCGGTCGTAGGCTTCTTCGGTGAGCACATCGGCAGTGGCGTCGCCCAGCGCGATGCTGGCGCCGATGTTGTTGTGTACGATGTCGAGGCGGCCATGCGCCTTGACCACTGCTTCGATCACGCCGCGCACGGCGTCTTCGCTGGTGGCGTCGGCCTGCATTGCGGTGGCACCCATGTAACCATCGGATGCGGTGTTCTCCTTGGCGGCAGCCTGAATCATCTGCACCGTTTCTTCGGCCAGTTTGAGATCACGGTCTACTACCGTGACATGCGCACCTTCGCGCGCCAGCACCATGGCGGTGGCGCGGCCATTGCCGATGGTTTGCCCGGGCGTTTGACCCCCGCCGAATACGATTGCAACCTTGCCTGCGACGCGTCCTGTCATGAAATTCTCCTGTGAATGGTGTTGTGTGTTTGGTGCTGCCCGGTGCTTAGGATGATCCGAGCAACTGGGTCAGTTTGCGATAGGCGAGATGCGCGCGTTCTTGCGCGGGCAGGCCGGCACTCGCCCGCACTGGCGCTTCCATCGCCAGGGGAATCGTAGCTGGCAATGCGGCAATCAATTCGCGCAGCGGCAGGGCGCCCTCGCCCGGCCAGAGCCGCCCGGTGCGCGCTTCGCGGATCAGGCTGTCTGGATTGGCGGGAATGGCGGCCACGGCGTCGCAGATTTGCGCGTAGCGAAACAGTGCAGGGTCGATGGCGGCCAAATGCGCAGGCACGCCGCCTGAGCGCGAAAAATGCAGCGCATCAACCAGCACCGAGGCATTGGCGCAGCCCGACTGTTTGACCACGCGCGCGGCATCGGCGGCGGTCTTGACGCCGGTGTAGACCGCATTTTCCAGGCATACATGCAAATTGAATTGCTGTGCGCGCTGGCACAGTTCAACGAAGCGTTCCAGCGTGCGCGCTTCGAGCGGCTCGGCACTCATCACCAGCACGTATTGTGCGCCGAGCAATGCGCCGGCTTCGAGAAAACCATCAGGAATGCCCTTGGGCAGTTGCGGCTCGAAGCGCAAAAACTCGATGTCGAGCACTGAGACGCCGGTGTCCTTCATGCGGCTCACGGTCTCGCGCAGCATCGGTGTGTCACCGAGCATGTCGTAAGGAGGCATGCCGGCACTCGGGTTGGCGTAGAGGCGGATGCCGACTTGATCGAAACCGGCTGCGGCTGCCACTGTCACCAGTTCGGGCGGCGTGGTGTCGAGCACGGTCAGGTGCGCGAGTGAGAGGGGGCGTTTGGCTGCGCCGGTGTTGGCTGGGTTCATGTCGAGTGGGTGCGCGTTACAACGGGGCAAACGGAAACTGTGCGAGGAACACCTGGTACTCCGGCTCGTTGTCGATCTGCATGGTGGCGAGGAAGCGCACCACAGCGTTGTAGAACGAAATCGTCAGTACGAGGTCGGTCAGGTGTTCGGGGTTGAGATGGGCGCTCAGCGTGGCCCAGGCCGCATCAGTCGCAGCGTGGCTGTCGGTCATCTCGCGTGCGGCGCGCAGCACGGCGCGGGTCAATTCATCGAGGCTGCTTGGCTGTCCCGCTGTCTCGGCGGCGATGCCGCGCAGGTCGTCGTCCGACACCCCGAAATCACGGCCGATCTTGATGTGGTGGGTGTACTCGTACACCGAGCGCGTCATGTAGCCCACTTGAATGATCGCCATCTCGCGCAGGCGCGTATCGAGCTTGCTGTCCCAGCGGATGTATTCGCCGAGGCCGTGAAACGCGCGCGCGCCGTTCGGACTGTGTGTCATCGCGCGGAATAGATTGATCGGGCGCTTGAGCAGGTCCTGATTTTCAGGGGCGAGGTCGGCGCGGTTGAGGTAGGGGAGGCGGGCCATGGTGGGAGGGGGCGTCTTCAGGTGGGGTATTGGGTTGATGGATTTTTGGGGCGCGCAAGATTGAGGCGAGGCAGAAGTGTGGAAGCAAAATCAGGGCAGACCGACGCCGGCCACATCGACCTGCACCGTCTCGATGCGCCCGGCTTTTTTATCTGCCACCGCCGGGCCGCTGCCGACGTTGGTGACGACAAACAGCGTGCGCTGGTCTGCGCCGCCGAGCATGCAGGCATACGAGCGGCGCTCGCCGGTGAATATTTTTTGCGCTACGCGCCCGCCTTCAAACACGCGCAGCACACTGTCGCCTTGCGGGTTGGTGACCCACACCGCGCCCTCGGCGTCGAGGCAAATGCCGTCAGGAAAACAGCCCGGCGTCTCGGCAAACACGCGGCGGTTGGTGAGCATGCCGTCCGCACGGATGTCGAACGCAGTGAGCCGTTCTGCGAAGGTTTCGCCCACGATCAGGGTCTTGCCATCGGGCGTAATCACCATGCCGTTGGGAAAGGTGAGGCCTTCGGCGGCACTCACGGCGTTGCCATCGGTGCCGACCAGCGCAATGCAGGCGGGCTTCTCCGGCGCGCCGTTGTGACGGTCGTAACCGAAGTTGCCGACATAGGCGCGGCCCTGCGCATCGACCACCATGTCATTGCATGGGCCGCCTGCGAGGGCAGAGAGATCGGCATGGGTGTGCGCGGTCTTGCCGTCAAAGCGCAGCACGCGCTTGTCGAGCATCGACACCACCAGCAAGTCGTCTGCGGGTGTCCAGCCCAAACCAGACGGGCGCTGTGGCACTTCGAGAATTGTTTCGGCTTTGCCCTCGAGGTCAACCGTCATCACCCGATGCGAATAAAAATCGGAGAACCACAATTTGCCGCCATGCCAGCGCGGGCCTTCGCCAAAGGTAAGACCGTCGAGCAGTGTTTCGAGTTTATTCATGGCAATGTTGGATTGAATGGGTTGGGCGGCGCGGTCAGGCTGCGCTTTTTAGGCCGCGCTTTTTAGGCCGCGTTTGTTAGGCCAGCTTGTCAGGCGAATTTGTCAAATCAATTTGTCAGACCAGTTTGTAAATGCGCGCAGCATTGTCATGCAGAATCATCGCCTGTGCCTTTGCCGGCAATCCCGCGATGGCGGCGCGATGGGCATCCACCAGTTCGCTGTAGGACGTCCATAGCTTCTCAATCGGAAAATTGCTGCCGAACAGGCAGCGCTCCGGCCCGAACCACCCCACGGTTTCGGACACCATGAAGGCGATGTGCTCGGCGTCGTTGCGGTGAACGAAGGTGCCCAGTCCCGAAAATTTGCTGACGATGTTGGGTTGCGCCGCCAGGCGCTGCATGCCTTCGCGCCAGGCGGCAACGGTGGCGGCAGAGCGGTCAGTGAGCATGCCGGCGTGCTGCAAAATAAACGTGATGTCCGGGTTGGCCGCGGCCAGCGCTGCTGCGCCCGCCATCTGGCTGCTGAAGACTTGCAGGTCGAACGTCAACCCGTGTGCGGCGAGCAAACGGATGTTTTTGCGCAAGGCCGGATGCGCCGCCAGATCCGGGCTGGCAGCGAAGCGGAACAGCGGGTTCTCATGCCAATGCAGTTGCATGCGCACACCGCGCAGCCGCGCATGCGCCAGCTGGCGGTTGAGCGTGTCCGCCGCATCATCGGCCAGCAAGTCAAGGTAACCGACGATGCCATGCGGCCAGCCGTGCTGGTCTGCCACCGACTGCACCCAGGCCACTTCATCGACCGCTTGGCCCTTGGGCCAGTTGGTCTGCACGTACACCGATTTGACGACGTTCGATGCCGCCAGATCGGCGCGAAATTCGTCAATCAAATAGTCACGGCGGATCGCCGCATGCGGGCCGAACACGCGCGGCTCTTCCGGGCCGTTAAGCCAGGCCAGGTCGGCCTTGCGCCAAATGTGGTGGTGGGCATCGATGATGGGTTGCATGGTCTTGATATCTCCGGTCACTAGTGTAGTGCTTCATTCTGTTTAGAACTTAAGTGGCGATTGGCGCGCATGACCTTGGCGAGGATGTCGTTGGCCTTGGCGGTCCAA
>JANOYK010000472.1:0-2705 GCA_031428855.1 Burkholderiales bacterium
GGGCAACTACGCGACGATGGCATTCTCGATCCAGGTAGCCGACCGCCTGCACCTGGCGCGTGTGCTGCGGCGCTTGCGCCGGATACACGAGGTGGTGCGGATTGCCCGCATCAAAAGCTGAGCGCCCAACGCCACACCCAACCCTCACTCTCTCATCAAAGGAATCGCCATGTTTGAACCCACCCTGGCCGGCAGCTTGCCCAAACCATTCTGGCTCGCCGAGCCGGGCAAGCTGTGGCCGCAGTGGCAAGCCGCCGGTGATGATCTCGCCACCGCCAAACGTGACGCCACGCTGCTCTGGCTCAAGGCGCAGGAAGACGCCGGCATCGATACCGTCACTGACGGTGAGCAGTCGCGCCAGCATTTCGTGCATGGCTTTCTCGAACAGGTCGAGGGCATCGACTTCGATCACAAGGTCAAGATGGGCATCCGCAACAACCGTTACGACGCGATGGTGCCGGTCGTCACCGGCCCGCTGCGCCTCAAGGGCCGCGTCCACCAGACCGAAGTGCAGTTCGCGCGCGCCCACACCAAAAAGAAATTGAAGATCACCTTGCCCGGGCCGATGACCATCATCGACACCCTCTCCGACCAGCACTACGGCGACAAGGTCAAACTGGCAATGGCCTTCGCCGACCTGCTCAACCAGGAAGCGCGCGCACTGCAGGCCGACGGTGTGGATGTGATCCAGATCGATGAGCCCGCCTTCAATGTCTTCATGAGTGATGTGACCGTGTGGGGCATTGACGCCCTGCATCGCGTGATTGAAGGCATCACCTGCACCACCGCCGTCCACATCTGCTACGGCTACGGCATCCAGGCCAATCTCGACTGGAAAAAAACCCTGGGCGACAACTGGAACCAGTACAAGGAAATTTTCCCCGCATTGGCCGCCAGCCGCATCGACCAGGTGTCGCTCGAATGCGCCAACTCGCACGTGCCGATGGAATTGATCGCGCTGCTCAAAGGCAAAGATGTGCTGGTCGGCGTGATCGACGTGGCTTCCGACATTGTGGAGACGCCTGAGCAAGTGGCGGCCACCATCGAGCGCGCGCTGCAATTTGTACCCAAAGACAAACTCTTCCCCTGCACCAACTGCGGCATGGCGCCGATGTCACGCGAGATTGCGCTGGCCAAGCTGCAGGCGCTGGGGTTGGGCGCGGAACTGGCGCGGCAGCGGCATCAAGGTTAATGTTGTCAAGCGCGTGCGCCCCCCAAAAGGCGCTCCCACAGCGGGCGCTCCCACAACGGGCGCTCCCATAGCGCGTTTCAGCCGCTTGATTGCCTGAAACCGGCTCCCACCAACGGTTTCAGACAGATGACTGTTCCGGAATCACGCCGCATCGCGGTCATTGGCGCGGGCCTGGCGGGTGCGGCGGTGTGCGCGCGCTTCGCGGCGCGTGGCTGGCAGGTGGTGTTGATTGATGCGCACGCGGCTCCCGCGCAGGGGGCATCGGGCAATCACGCTGCGTCGTTTCATCCGCTGATTGCACGTGACGATAACCGCATGGTGCGCTTGATCCGCGCTGGTATCAACGCATCGCTCGATCATTGGCGCGCGCTGGAGCGTGGCGGGTGTGGGTTTTCGTGGTCGGCCTGCGGGGCCTTGCAGCTCACGCGCGCTGGTGCCAAGCAGGACGTGGCGGACACCATCGCCGCGCTGGCGCGTGGCGGCAATATCGATGCGGCTTATGCGCGTGCGGTGACGCAGCGTGAGGCCTCTGATCTCGCTGGTGTGAAGCTGCGGGCAGGCGGGGTGTGGTTTCGCGATGCGGGCTGGGTGCAGCCGGGCAGTTTGGTGCAGGCGCAACTGGCGAGTTGCGGTGGACTGTTGACCACGCATTTCAGGCAGCGCGCGATGGCTGCGCGCCGCTGTGCCGCCGGTGACCGTTGCGAATGGGAACTGCTCGACGACGCAGGCCGCGTCATCACGCGTGCATCAGTGGTGGTGCTGGCGGGTGGTGCGGATGCAAATTCTGCGCAGTTGTTTGGTCAACCCGAATGGCCGGTCGAATCTGTGCGCGGGCAGATCACACTGCTCGATACAGGTGCCATTGAGGCGCCGAGCGTGCCGGTGCATGGTGATGGTTATGTGTTGCCGTGCATCGATGGACACATCACGCTGGGTGCAACCTATGACCGTGCCGGCAAAGACAGCATGGAGGCGGGACACCGGCACAATCTGGCCCGTCTTGCGCGCTTGCTTGCGGCACCGGTTGTGCTGCCGTCTAAGTCTCTCGCCGGACGCATTGCCGCGCGTGCGGTGGCGCGTGACCGCTTGCCGGTGATTGGGCCGTTGGTGGATTCGTCAGCGATGAATACTGCGTCGATCCTGCGCGCTGGGGCGCGTCTGGCGCACTTGCCGCGTCTGCCGGGGGTGTATGCCGCGACCGCCTATGGCTCGCGCGGCCTGACGTGGGCGGCACTGGGCGCCGAGTTGCTATTGGCCCAAGTGGAGGGCACGCCGCTGCCGCTCGCTGACGAATTGGTGCGGGCGGTTGACCCGGGCCGCTTTGCGCTGCGCGCCGTGCGGCGCTTGTCGTGACGGCTTGGGTGCCGTGAGCGATGACGCTTACGGCACCGTCAAGGATGACACTTTAGGCGCTGTCAAGAATGACGCCTACGGCGTCATCGCAATCAACACGTTGCAACCCGCCTGATCGATCAGGGTTTTGCCGACCGAGCCGCGCCACCAGCGCTCGGCC
>JANOYK010000473.1:0-2478 GCA_031428855.1 Burkholderiales bacterium
ATCACCGCAACCATGCCCAGCGGTTTGGCAATGAGCCGGTCGGCACCGGCCGGTAAATCGTACACGCGCTGCAACGGGCCTGCGCCAATGGTTTGCGGGTCGAACACCACTGCATCGGCGGGGCGGCCTTGTTGCAACAAACCGCGATCACGAATGCCGAACACTTGCGCAGTGCGGCCGGTGAGCATGTGTACCGCGCGCTCCAGCGTGAGCGCCTGGCGCTCGCGCACCCAGTGGCCGAGCAAGTAGGTGGCGTAACAGGCGTCGCACAGTTGCGAGAGGTGCGCGCCGCCGTCACCCAGGCCTAGCACCACGTTCGGGTCTTGCAGAATTTCTTCGACTTCGTCTTCATCGAAATTGACCACCGGCACGCGGAAGCGCACCGGCGGGTTGTCGTGTGCGGCCAGATCGAGGATCAACTCGGTCGGCAGCATGCCGCGCTCGCGTGCGATCTTTTCGACCAGGCGGCCATTGAGGGCTGGCTCGGCGGCGCAGTGCGACACCTCGGTCAGCCGCCAACTGGCGCGGCGTGATTCGCCCTCGGCGCTGCCAGCCGAGAAAAACTGGTCACGCTTGCCGCGCCCGGCCACCTCTTCGCGAAACTGCTGGCGGAACGCCGGGTCAGCATAAATCTGCGCGCGCGCAGCCTGGGTGGCGGCCTTGCGCACCGGCGCGAACAGCTTCCAGGTGTCGAACACCACCGGCGAGCGGAAGTCGTACTCGATCACGATCGGGCGGCACGCAGTCTGCGGAAAAATCGGCAGCCCGCGCGCGGTGATGTCGGCGCTCTTGGCCAGTGTGTCGCGGTGGCCGCCCGGGCCGCGCTGCCCGGCCAGCAGCGACGTCCAGCACACGGTGGCGCCGCTGGCGTGGTGCAGCGCTTCGAACGCATCGAAATCGGGTTCGCGCAGAATGTTGTAATGGATCATGCCGCTGCCGGCCTCACGCACTGCGCCGGCCAGCTCGATCAGCTCGGCGAACGAGGCCATCCGGCTCGGCACCGGCTTGCCGTCGAAGCCGACATGCACCTGCGAGACCGAGGTGGCAAACGCGATGGCACCGGCCTTGATGCCGTCGCACACGAGCCCGCGCATGCGGGCGATTTCTGCTGCTGTGGCTTCGCGCTCGACCGCTTCGGCACCCATTACGTAGAGCCGTGTGGGGGTGTGGCCGATCATCACGGCGGTGTTGATGGCGGTGCCGCGCGCTTCGATCAGGTCAAGATATTCGGGAAAGGTTTCAAACGGCCACTCGGGGCCGATGCCGGCGTTGAGCGCATCGAGGCTCATGGCTTCAACCCGCTCGAGCGTGCGCAACATCAGATCACGCCCCGAGGCGCGCGTGGGCGCAATGCCGAAGCCGCACGAACCCATCACTGCGGTGGTGACGCCATGCCAGGGCGACACCGTGAGCAGCGGGTCCCACAGCACCTGCGCGTCGTAGTGGGTGTGAATGTCGACAAAGCCGGGCGCGACGATTTTGTTGCGCGCATCGATCACACGCCGCGCCGCGCCGGGCGCGTGACCCAGCGCCACGATTTTTCCCTTTGTGATGCCGATGTCACCGCGGTAGCGCGGCGCGCCGCTGCCATCGATGATGGTGCCGCCTTCGATTTTCAGGTCGTACATGCACGCTCCCGTATTGTTGTGTGGCCCGCTATGACTTGCACTCTGTGACTTGCACGCTATGACTTACACGCTATGACTTACACGCTATGATTTTGTCCGCCTCCCAGATCCGCATCAGCTCGGCTTGCATCAACAGTTTCAGTTGCGCATCGAGCGCGCCGAACGGCTCATCGAGCAACAGCGTGCCGGGCTGGTAGGCCAAGCACTGCGCCAATGCCACGCGCTTGCGCATGCCGCCCGACAACTCCGACGGGTAGTGGCCGCCGAAATTTTTCAATCCGGCCAGCGCGAGCATCTCGGCCACGCGCGCGTCCATCTGATCGCGCGGCACGCCGCGAATTACCAGCGGCAGCGCAATGTTTTCGGCAGCGGTGCGCCACGGCAACAAGCTGTCTTGTTGCGTCATGTAGCCGGCGCGCGTGTTGGCACCGGTGACGGCGTGGCCATCATGCTCGATCACCCCGCAGGACACCGGCACGATGCCGGCGATCATATTGAGCAGGGTCGATTTACCGCAGCCCGAGGGGCCAATCAGCGAGACAAACTCGCCATCGGCAATCGTCAAGTCCACCGGACGCAAGGTGGCAGTGCTGCGCGCCGCAGTGTGGCCAGCGGCGCGCCCCCTGGACTGAAAGGTCTTGCCGGCGGCGCGGATGTTGAGCATCGGTATAGTGTACGGCGCGGGCGCAACTTTTTCACGCGACACAGGCATGGCGCAACACCCGCCTGATTCGTTCATCGCGCTCCCGCAACCGATCTGCCACTCACCCCCCCCCACCCCCACCCCCACCCCGAAAGGATCGACGCCAAAGAGCCCCCCCACCAAAAAAAACAACCACACACAAAAAAC
>JANOYK010000474.1:0-2119 GCA_031428855.1 Burkholderiales bacterium
TGACGCATCAGGTCACTACGCTAGAAGCCTTGTCCACCAACGGTTTCCAGCCGCCGTCCGGACCAGCGCTGCTGCTCATCGGCGAGGTCTACCGCGAGGCGCTGGCGGCTGCGCTGACGCGGGGCCGGATCAAGGCCGATGGCACTAATAGCAGAGCAATCCGCCGTACGGCGCACGGCAATTTATAATGCTGTGTTGACCCTGCGGCGGCACTGACACTGCCTGCGCCGCTCTCGTAATTAACCGTGTCCCGAGCCGGTGTCCGGCGCGCGCCAGGCGGCGTGCGCGGCAAACCTGCTCCGGCACCACCACCATCCCCGCTCCAAAGCAAGGAACTCCAGAATGACCCACGTTGTAACCGAATCGTGCATCAAGTGCAAATACACCGACTGCGTTGACGTCTGCCCAGTCGACTGCTTTCGCGAAGGCCCCAACATGCTGGTGATCGATCCGGACGAATGCATCGACTGCGCGGTCTGCATCCCCGAATGCCCGGTCAACGCCATCTACGCCGAAGAAGACGTGCCGGACGACCAGAAAAAATTCAACGATCTCAATGTCCAACTGGCCAAGGGCTGGCCCTCGATCACCAAGACCAAAGGCCCGCTGGCCGATGCCGATGACTGGAAAGACACCAAGGACAAACTGGCGATGCTCGAGCGCGGTTAGCTGTGCCCGGTAAAGCGCCGGACACGCCCTGGGCCGCGTCACTGCGGCCTTTTTTGTTGTGACTTCAATTGCTGCGCCAAGGATAGATTGATGAAACTCGGATTTGGATTGGACTTCGCCGGTCTCTATAACCGCGAAGGTCTGGAAAAAGTGGACGCAGCCTTTCTCGCTGAACTGGCCGCGAGCGACATGGGCTTGTGGGCGCGGCTCACTGACGCGCGGCGCGAGCCTGCCAAGCTTGACGCCAAAGCCGAATCACAATTGCTGCTCGATCTCGCGCCGCATACCGATGATTTTCTGGGCAAGCTATTTGGCATCTCCGCCGAAGTGAGCGCACTGGCCGAACGGCACCATGAGCTAGCACCGCTGTTTGAAGTCAAGCGCCAATTCGTGCAGCGCGCCGCCGCTAAAGCGTTTGACGCCGCTGCCGCGTCCGCGCTTGATGGTGAAAAATTAGGCATCGAGCTGGAACCCTTGGTGGGAGCGGCTCTTGGCGATATGGGCAAGGATGCCATCGCCGCGTTTGAACTCGCCTTCGCACGCCATGTCAAGCGCTGGCAGGCTGATGACGCCGCCGCAGGTGCCGTGAAAAACACTGCCGCAGGAGCCGCTGCTGGAACCTCCACCGGCACCTCTACTGGCGCCTCTACCAGCACATTTTCCGGCGCACTAGACCTCGCGCTGCGCTACGCCGCCTGGGCCTTGCAGTCCGAAGCGGGCAAACAGCGCCACCACAGCGGCCTGCTGTTCAAAGCCCCGCTCAAGATAGACCCGCTGCATTTGATTGACCATGCGGTCGACCGTCACGACGGCGCCATCACCACCTTCACGATCAAGCCGGAACACATCCGCCGTCGCGAAGGCTTCAAGCTGACCGACCACGGCACCAGCCTCGCGGGCGCGCTCGACCAGGCCAACTACTGCATCTGGTGCCACAAGCAGGGCAAGGACTCGTGCTCGAAGGGTCTCAAAGAAAAACCGGTGAAGGATGCGAATGGTGTCGAGGCCCCTGCCGCGTTCAAAAAAACCGTATTCGGCGTCAAGCTCGCGGGCTGCCCGCTGGAAGAAAAAATTTCCGAGTTTCATGCTGCCAAAGTAGCCGGCCACGCCATCGGCGCGCTCGCCATCATCACGGTCGACAACCCGCTCGCCGCCGCCACCGGCCACCGCATCTGCAACGATTGCATGAAGGCCTGCATCTACCAGAAGCAGGCCCCGGTCGATATTCCCCAAGCCGAGACGCGCACGCTCAAGGTCGTGCTCGAGCTGCCCTGGGGATTCGAGATTTACTCGCTCCTCACCCGCTGGAACCCGCTGAATCTGCGCACGCCGTATCCGCAAGAATCATCGGGCAAACGCGTGCTCGTCGCGGGCATGGGGCCCGCCGGATTTTCGCTCTCACACTACCTGATGAACGACGGGCATACCGTCGTCGGCATCGACGGCCTCA
>JANOYK010000475.1:0-1513 GCA_031428855.1 Burkholderiales bacterium
TTCCACTTGACGCCCTTGCCTGCATTCAATTGCCTCACAGCGGCGTCCAGGTAACCAGCGTTGACTTCGCTGTTCTTGAAGCGCTGATGCTCATCGACGGCCAGGACAGCAGCGCGACGCTGTCCGGCCGCTTGGGCACTACCGGCGTTTCGCAGTGCGGGAGAGCGTGCGGTTTTCACCACGTCATCCCCTGAAGAACTCACAGTCATTTGCTCACGCAAACAATTCCTCAAAATCCCCAAACGGCACAAACCGCCCATCCCGAAAAATCAGGCGCGTTGGCCCCGGCATGACGCGCTGCGGGTTGGTGTGCAGCGGGTCACCCGGATACGCCACTGCGCGCGTGCCCTCATGCTCAAACGGCATCGGCTCGATCAGACGCGGCCAGTGAATCGCATCGGCATGCATCGCCGCGTCGACCGTCGCGTGGCGCGCCAGTTCGACCATGCTCATGATCTGCGGCGGCGCGAGTTTCATCTCGCCGCTGCGGAAGCGCTCCAGCGCGACGCGCGGGGCGATCCACAGGCTATCGACCGCTTCATGGTTGTCGTGAATCGCGGTCTGGCCGGCCGGCATGCGCGCAAGAAAAAAACGCACGTCAAAGCGCTTGGTGGTGAGCGACGGCACGCGCGGCGTGACCCAGCGTGACCACAGCACCAGGCTGCTCGCACTCATGGTGAGATCGAACCGCTCCAGCAATTCAGCGAACGACAAACCCTCGCGCAGCCAGCGCATCGCTTCGTCTGCGAGCGCGCCATCGGCGGGGGTGCCGTCGGCGCGTGTGGCAAGCAGCAAACCGGCTTCCTCAAAAATCTCGCGGCAGGCGGCGGCGAAATAGACCGCTGCGCCGCGTTCATCCAGTCCGCTATCGCCCATGCGCGCATGCAATTGCGCAGCGGAAACATCGAGCCGCGACAGCATGTCGATTTCGCCATCGGCACGGTCCACCTTGCCACCGGGAAACACGTAGGCACCGGCCAGCACGTCGTTTTTTTCATGGCGGCGCTGCATCAATACTTCGATGCTGCTGCTGCTGCTGCCACCACCACCACCGTTACCACCACTGCCGCCGCTGTCATTAGCACTATCACGCAGCAGCAGCACTGTGGACGATGGCCGCGGCGGGGTCGTCACCTCGGTGTGATTGATCTCAAAATTGGATGTGCTCATGGTCTGGTTCGCCGGGTAGTGGATAGTGTGGTGCGCTTACGGAAATGCCACTTTGTCCGCACTCTGGTTGATGCGTTCAATTTCAAGAAACAAGCCGCTGTGATCCACCCCCGCGCCGCCGTGCTCACACAGGGATGCGTACAAATCGCGCAGCAGCGTGGTGATGGGCAACTGGTAATCATCAAACCCCGCCGCTGCATCGAGCGCGTTGTTCATGTCTTTCAATTGCACGGTGGCGGTGGCGCGCGCGGCAAAGTCGCGCGTCAACATGCGCTCGCCATGCACCTCCAGAATTTTGCTGCCGGCAAAACCGCCGCGAATTGCTTCGCGCACCAGCGCCGGG
>JANOYK010000476.1:0-13533 GCA_031428855.1 Burkholderiales bacterium
TGGAGATCACCATGTTGTTGATGAACCGTATGGTCGCCAAAGGCGCGCTGTCGCTCGGCTTGATGCTGAGCGCTTCCGCTGTCTTTGCGCAGACCCTGAAAGTGTCCGCCATCCCTGACGAAGCACCGACCGAGCTGGCGCGCAAGTTCGCGCCGCTTGGCAACTACCTCGAAAAAGAAACCGGCCTCAAGGTCGAATACACCCCCGTGACCGACTACGCTGCCGTGGTCGAAGGCCTGGCCACCAACAAGATTGACATGGCGTGGCTCGGCGGCTTCACTTTCGTGCAAGCCAAGATCCGCACCAACGGCGGTGCCACCCCGATCGTGCAGCGTGCAGAAGATGAAATCT
This sequence comes from Burkholderiales bacterium, assembly GCA_031428855.1. GTDB lineage: Bacteria > Pseudomonadota > Gammaproteobacteria > Burkholderiales > JAEUOS01 > CANJDH01. Next base: position 352 of record JANOYK010000476.1, read on the forward strand.
TCACCAGCAAATTCATTGTGCCTGCTGACAGCCCCGTCAATACGCTGGCAGATCTCAAGGGAAAAACGATGGTGTTCGGCTCGCCCTCATCCACTTCCGGTCACCTGATGCCGCGCTTCTTTTTGATGAAGGCGGGCATCGATGCTGGCAAGGATTTCAAAAACGTCGCGTTCTCGGGCGCGCATGACGCCACCGTGGCATTCGTGGCCGGCGGCAAGGGCGACGCCGGTGTGCTCAATGCCTCGGTGATGGATAAATTGCTGGAGAGCAAAAACGCCAACGCGCTCAAGGTCAAAGTCATCGCGACCACGCCGCCCTACTTCGACTACAACTGGACCGTGCGCCCCGGCCTCGATGCGGCGTTGACCAAGAAACTCACCGACGCATTTCTCAAGCTCGACCCGGCCAACCCGGTACACAAGGAGATCATGAATCTGCAGCGCGCCTCAAAATTCGTCGCCACCAAAACGGCGAACTATGATGGCATCGAGCAGGCTGGCAAGGCCGCAGGTCTTATCAAGTAGACACTCTCACGCATGGACGCCTCCCGCACGGCTCTCCGGCTTGATCGCGATCAGGCCGAAGAGGCTTGTCCAGTGCGGGTTTCAGCCAACATGCCGCCAAAACCCTTGGTGGGAGCGCGTTTTCAGCGCACACCTGTTTTAACGTAAGCTTGCCTCCTTCTTTGGCCCCATCCTTACCCCTCACTCGATGAGCTTTCAACTCGATCACCTCGGTCTCACGCACACCAACGGCCACCGCGCGCTCAAGGGCGTGACGCTGGCCGCGCAGGCGGGCGAAAAGATCGCCATCATCGGGCCGTCGGGAGCGGGCAAGACTTCGCTGATCCGTCTGATCGCGACGTCGATCCGCCCGACTGAAGGGCGCGTGGCTACGCTCGGCATTTCGCCCTGGCAACTCGGCGCGGGCGAACTCAAAGCCCTGCGCGCGCGCATCGGCGTGATTCACCAATCACCGCCGATTCCGCCGCGCCTGCGCGTGGTCACGGCGATTCTTGCCGGGCGGCTCGGCCAATGGCCGTTGTGGAAGGCGCTGCTCTCTTTGCTCTACCCGGCTGACATCGCGGGCGCACGCGCGGCGCTGGCCAAGCTCGATCTGGCTGACCGGCTGTTTGACCGCTGCGACCGGTTGTCGGGCGGGCAACTGCAACGCATTGGCCTGGCACGTGTGCTGTATCAGCAGCCCGCTCTGGTGCTGGCCGACGAGCCGGTGTCGGCGATGGACCCGGCGCTGGCTGACACCGCGATCAATCAATTGATGGCCGATGCGAACGCGCGCGGCGCAACCTTGGTGGCGTCGCTGCATGCGGTTGATCTCGCGCTCAAATGGTTTCCGCGCGTGATCGGCATGCGCGCCGGCGAGATCGTGTTTGATCTGCCGCCAGTGAAGATTGACGACGCGCTGCTGCGTGATTTGTATTCGTCCGAGGGCAGCATCTTGCCGACACAGGGCAATGAGCCGCTGCATCTGGACGCAGCCATCGCGACGGGCGCGGTGCTGCCGGGCGCAGCGGTGCGCGAGATCAAGCGCCCGCTATGTGCGTGATGGCGCGTGATGCAGCACTGCACGGCGGCGCTGCGATGCGCCGGATCAGGCGCTGCTGTTTACCTTTGTGCTTACCTCTGCGCTTGCCTCTGTGCTTGCCTCTGACGTGGCGCGCGCGGACATGAGCGCTGCCGCCGCCGTACACGAACGCGACCCCGATGCGCGCCGCCGCGCTACGCAATGGCTGATCGCCATCGTGGTGCTGTGGCCACTCCTGGTGTGGTCGGAGTTCAAGCCCTGGGTGTTGTTCGATACAAAAAATCTCTCCACCATGGGCGGCTTTCTGGCGGGCTTCCTGCCGCCTGATACCAGCAGTGAATTTCTCGGTTTGATCGCCAAAGCCACGCTCGAAACACTCGCGATGGCAACCGCCGGCATCGCGCTTGCGCTGGTGATCGCGTGTCCGCTCGCGTTTCTGATGACGTTCAGCTTGTCGATCTCGCGCATCGGCCCGGGGCCGGGGCGCTGGCGCGGCGAAGGCGTGCGCGCGGTGGCACGTTTGCTGCTCACACTGCTGCGCGCGATTCCCGAAATCGTGTGGGCGCTGATGTTTGTGCGCGCTGTGGGGCTCGGGCCATCGGCCGGCGTGCTGGCGATTGCGATTACTTACGGCGGCATGCTCGGCAAGGTCTACGCCGAGATTCTCGAATCGAACGACACGCGCCCGGCGCGCGCACTGCTGGAGAGTGGCAGCGGGCGCGTGGCTGCACTGTTCTATGGCCTGGTGCCGAACGCGGCGCAAGAGCTGGCCTCGTACACGGTGTACCGCTGGGAATGCGCGGTGCGCGCCTCGGTGGTGATGGGCTTTGTTGGCGCGGGTGGCTTGGGCCAATTGATGGACACCTCGATGAAAATGCTCAACGGCGGTGAAGCGGCCAGCATCCTGCTGGTGTTTTTGCTGCTGGTGTTGCTGGCCGATGCGGTCAGCGCGTTTTTGCGCAAGCTGCTGGCATGAGCCGGGACGATTCAAACATGGCGCGTGGCACGCAGGCGGAGCGCGCTGACACTGCCGCCCCCATCCACAACGCCGCTGCGGTGCGCAGCGAATCGGCCGTGAGCGTGGCAAGTGCCGCTGACGGCGCGCCCGGCGCAGCGGGATTTTGCCTGTCGTGCTGGCTCGCCTCGCTCACGCTCGCGGGGCTGGTGTGGGCCAGCTTCGCCTATCTCAAGATTGATTTTGGCGGCCTCGTCACGGCAGAGTCGCGCGGACATATGTGGAAGTTTTTTGTCTCATTCTTCCCACCCAATCTGACGCCCGAGTTCCTCACCAAAACCTTTTGGGGCACGGTTGAGACACTTGCCATCTCGGGCATCGGCACCTTGCTCGCTGCGGTGGCGGGTTTGATGCTGGCGCTGCCCGCGAGTGGACGCCTGGGCAGCGCGTTCAGAGAAATCACCCGGCTCGTGCTCAACATATTGCGCAGCGTGCCCGAGCTGGTGTGGGCGGCGCTGATGGTGCTGGCCGCTGGTCTTGGCCCGTTCGCTGGCGCGCTCGCGCTGGCCTTGCACACCACTGGCGTGCTCGGCCGCCTGTTCGCCGAGACGCTGGAGAATGCGCCGCCCGAACCAGCGCGCGCCCTCACCGACATGGGGGCCGGCGCGGGTATCGCCTTCGTCTACGGCACGCTGCCCAATGTGACCGCGCAGTTGCTCGCCTACACCCTCTACCGCTGGGAAATGAATATCCGCATGGCGGCGATTTTGGGTTTCGTCGGCGCGGGCGGGCTGGGGCAATTGCTGTATTTCCATCTCTCGATTTTTCAGCAGGCCGAAGCCTCGACCGTCATCATCGCCATGCTGCTGCTGGTGGTGCTGGTTGATGGCGTGAGCAGTTATCTGCGGCGCGGTTTTGTGCGCGCCGGGGCGTGACCCGGCCAGTCTGCCGCCACACCGCTTGGTGGCACTAATTCATGCACAATCGCGGCTCCACGCCAGCCACCCCTACCGGAGATTCCATGTCGCAATCATTCACCCCCCGCTCTGACAACGCGCGCCGCCGCTGGCTCACTGCAGCCAGTGCCGCTGTCGGCGCTGCCGCGTTGCCGCGCGCTGCCTTTGCGCAGGCCTATCCCAGCAAGCTGGTGAAATACGTGGTGCCGTTCACTGCGGCGGGCGCAACCGACATCACCGCGCGCATCGTCGCCGACAAGCTCGGCCCGATCCTGGGGCAATCCTTCGTGGTCGAGAACCGCCCGGGCGCTGCCGGCAATGTCGGCGCCGAATTTGTTGCCAAATCCGCGCCGGACGGCTACACCGCGCTGCAGCTGACGGTGGCGCAGGCGATCAGCGCCACGCTCTATGCCAAGCTCGGCTACCACCTGGAGACCGATCTCGAACCGGTCGGCATGATTGCGCTGGTGCCCAATGTGATGGTGGTCAACCCCTCCGTGCCGGCCCGCACCGTAGCCGAATTTACTGCCTGGGCCAAGGCCAATCCGGGCAAGGTCAACTACGCTTCGTCCGGCTCGGGCACCTCGATCCACATGTCGGCCGAGCTGTACAAGATGCTCACTGGCGTGCAGATGACGCACATCCCCTACAAAGGCAGCGCCCCGGCAATTGCCGATCTGGTCGGCGGGCAAGTGAACGTGATGTTCGACAACCTGCCCTCGTCGATCCAGCAGATCAAGGCGGGCAAGCTGCGCGCGCTCGCCATTTGCACCGCCAAGCGTTACCCCGGTCTGCCCGATCTTCCGACCATGATCGAGGCCGGTGTGGCAGGTTACGACTCGTTCGCCTGGTTTGGCATGGCGATGCCCAAGGGCACGCCGCGCGACATCATCACGCGCGTCAACAGCGAGATCAACAAGATCCTTGCGATGCCCGATGTGCGCGAGAAGCTGGAGCAGCAGGGTGCCGTGCCGTCCCCGATGAGCCCTGACGAGTTCCGCGCCCATATCGCCAGCGAAGTCAAAAAATGGAGCACGGTAGTCAAAGCCTCCGGGGCCAAGGTCGAGTAGACGCAGTGCGATTGACGCTGACGCTGCGTGGGAACCTTGGCAGCGCCGCAAATGTCAGATAGGGTTTGCCGCCCGCTTCAATCATGATGACATTCAAACATCTCGCACCGGCTCTGACAGCGCTGACCTTGGGTTTCGGCCTGGCGGCAGTCGCGCAGACGCTGCGCGGGCCGGCTGACGGCCCGGCGGCAGGGAGTGCGCCAGCAGCGGCGCAGGACGGTGTCACCACCCGCGACGCCGAATGGCAGGATGCCACGCGCCAGCGCGCAGTGCCAGTGCGCATTTATCTGCCAGCAGCCCCCAATGGTACTGGCACTGCGGGTACTGGCACTGCGGGCGCTGCGAGCGTTGGCATCCCTCTCAAGAAGTCGCCGCTGGTGCTGTTCTCCCACGGTCTGGGCGGCACGCGCATGGGCTACAGCCATTTGGGCCGCCATTTTGCGCAGCACGGTTTTATTGCCGTGCATGTGCAGCACGCGGGCAGCGACCGCGCGGTGTGGCAGGGCGGACCGCTGACGCTGCTGGGCAATGTGCGCGATGCCGCCAGCGAAACCAACGCCCTCGCGCGCGTGCAAGATATGTCATTCGCTCTGACCACACTGCTGGCCGATCCCACGCTGGGTACGCTGATCGACCCACAGGCGATTGCGGTTGCGGGCCACTCTTACGGCGCCAACACCGCCATGCTGATCGCCGGTGCGGCAGTGGAGCGCGATGGCAAGCGCATCAGCTATGCCGATGCGCGCGTGAAGGCGGTGATCCTGCTGTCGGCGCCGCCGTTTCACGGCGAAGGTAATCAGGCGGCAGTATTGCAAAGCGTGAAGCTGCCGACCCTGCACATTACCGGCACCGAAGATGTGATCCGTGTGCCCGGCTATGGCTCGGACGTGGCGGACCGGATCGGCGTGTTTCGTGACATGCCGGCCGCGCGGCCCGGCATGAAGACGCTGGCCATCTTTGAAGGCGGCGAACACAGCGTCTTCACCGACCGCACCCGCTCCGAACGTGCGCTGGCGATCAAGGCCGCGACGCGCGATTTGTGTCTGGCATTTTTGCGCGCCACGCTGCAGGGTCAGTCAGAGGCGGTGACAGCGGCCATCGCCCAGGCCAAGCCTTTGCTGATCGATGCGGAACGCTTGCTGGCGCGCCGCCTCGAAGCGCAGTTGCATAGCAATGCCGGTGCGAACTGACTGCGGCGAATCGCTTTGACCGTCTGAAACGCAGGCGCGGGCTGGTTGCAGTGCTGGTTGCAGTGCTTACTCAGCGTGCCTGCAACGCGCGCTCCAGCGTCTGCAAAAATTTCTCCGGCGGCTCAAACCCGATCACGCGCAGACTGCTCATCTCCTGTCCGCTTTTGTCGAAGAACACGATGCCGGGCGGGCCAATCAGTTTGTGGTGTTTGAGCAAGCGCTTGTCGTCGAGCGTATTGCGCGTGACATCGGCTTGCAGGGTGGTGAACCGCGCGAGTTTGGCCATGACACGCGGGTCGGACAAGGTCACTTTCTCCATCTGCTTGCACGGTGCGCACCAGTCAGCGTAAAAATCGAGCAGTGTCACGCGTCCGGCGGCGTTGATTTTTTGGGTGGTATCGTCGACCGAGGTGACGCGGACAAATCTCTTGGCAGCGGGCAGCGCTTTGGCCTGTGGTGCGTTGGTCTGTGATGCGGCCTCGCGCGCAGCCAGCGGCTGCGGCACGCCGAATGCTGACGCGCGCGGCGCGCTTGATGCTGTTGGCTCTGGCGCGGTTGCCGCAGTCGGCCCCGCTGTCTGCCCCGGCGAGAGACGCACAGACTGGCTTTGCGGCGGATAGCACACGCCAGCATCGGCACAGCCTTGCGCGGTGGCTTTGAGGCTCACCGGTTCCGCGCTGTTCCGGGCCGTAAATGGCAGCGTTACCGCCACCTGCTGCCGGTGGACTTCCATGGTTTTGTTGAAGGTGGCGTCGAACTTCTTTTTGCCGCGCGGGATCAGCGCCTTGGCGCGCGCGCCTTCGATTTCAAAGCTGAATCGCTCGCGGTACAGGTAGTAACCGGGCGCAATGTCGTAGCGCACTTCGATGGTGTGGGCATCCTTCATGCGCGCCGAGAAGGCGAACGCGGCTTCGGGGTCAAGCAGCACCGGCTCTGCCCCGGCCTTTGCGGCGGCGTGTGCGCCGGTGCCACTGAGCAGCAGCGCGAAAATTGAGACAAGAAAAAAATGCTGCGGCGGGATCATGGGTAGCGTCAGGCAGGAGAAGGTGGAGGCTGGCGGCGAATCATTGCGGCGCTCGCAGGTTGCGTATGGGCTGGGGTTGGGTTGGGCTGCGGTGGGCGCGGTTGGGGTGCAGGTGGGCTGCGGGGGCTGTGGGCGGGCCGCTGAAAGACGCCGCAGATGAGAAAGAAGGCGCTGGCCGGTTCAGGCCAGCAGCGGCGCTGCCGTTTCGGCGCGCACCCAGTCGAGATAGGCCGGCAGGCCCTGCTCAACGCCCAGCACGATGATTTCAGGTACGTCATAGGGGTGCAGTTGGATGATGGCGGCTTCGAGCGCGGCGTAACGCACGCGGGTGGTTTTTATCTGGAGCGGCACTTCACTTGCTGTTTCGACCACGCCCTGCCAGCGGTAAATCGATTCGCAAGCGCCTAGAATGTTGACGCACGCGGCGAGCTTTTGTTCCACCAAATGCGCCCCCATATGACGGGCACAGGCCTGATCAGGCACATTGGTCAACACCACGATCACCTCATCCATCGGAGTCTCTTTCATGTTGCTGCGTTCTCTGTACGGCGGTGTTTTACGCGGCTTGATGCGCTTCCTGCCGCTGATTGTACTGAGCCTGCCGGTGGCGGAATTTCTGCTCGATCTGGCCTTGTACCGGCACTATGGCGACCGGTTTTTGCTCTGGTTGGCGGTGGCGGCGATGGCGGGCATCTGGCTGCTGGTGCGCGCCAAGGAATCCTTTCGCGCTGCCTTGCGCGGCATGGCGGGCGGGGCGGCCGGCGGCGATGCGCGCGCGCTGTCGTCGTCACTGTGGGGCTTGCTGGCGGGGGCACGCGCATTTTTTGCCGGGCTGCTGCTGCTGTTCCCCGGCGTGCTCACCGATGCGCTGGCGCTGTTGATCGTGCTGTTGCCGGGGCGGGTGCTGGCAGCGCCGTCAGGCGGGGCCGGCGGCGGGCCACACTACGCGGCAAATGATGCCGTGATTGAGGGCGAATTCCGCGAAGTCAAGGACGATACGCCGCGCTTGCGCTGATTTTTATTTGAGTATGCGTCGGAGAATCGCTGTAGCAGCCATTTTTCAACGACCTATCGCCAAGACCGGCTTCCAGAGCCATTCTGGTGATGGCTGGTTCTTCAAAAACCCCTACGCGAGCAAGCGCCGCCGTGTGACCACGGTTGCCACATAAGCGCCCGCCAGGGCGTAGGCGAGTAACACTGCGATGTTGAGCAGGGGCGTTGCCGGTGCGTGCCCGAGCAACAGCGGGCGCGCCAGTTCGATGGCGTGTGTGAGCGGCAGCGCTTGGGCGCACACCTGCAGCCATGACGGCAATTGCGCCGCCGGGAAGAACACGCCGCTGACAAATGCCATCGGTGTGATGACCAGCGTGAAGTAATACTGGAAAAAATCGTAGCCGCGCGCGAACGCGTTGATGATGAGGCCGAGACCGGCGAACGCGAGGCCGGTGAGCAGGATAACCGGCAAAATCAGCAGGGACAAGGCGCCATTGGCCAAGCCGAGCAGCCAGACCACCAGCATGATGGCCGCGCCGCTCATGCAGCTCTTGGTGGCGGCCCAGATGAGCTCGCCCAGCATCACGTCATCCAGATCGACCGGAGCATTCATGATGCCGTCCCAGGTGCGCTGCACATGCATGCGCGAGAAGGCTGAGTACATCGCCTCGAAGGTGGCCGCGTTCATCGCGCTCATGCAGATGGTGCCTGCGGCCAGAAACTGGATGTAGGGCACCCCTTCGACCTGCGGCATCAGGCTGCCCAGGCCGTAGCCGAAGGCAACCAGCGCGATCATCGGGTCGGCGATATTGCCCAGGATCGAGGCACCGGCCAGTTTTTTCCAGACCAGGAAATTGCGCCGCCACACCGGGATGAAACGCGGTGACAGACGGGGGAAGGAAAAGTCGTAGCGCATGCGGCGGCTCAGTCGCGCAATTCGCGGCCGGTGAGCTTGATGAACACGTCTTCAAGATTGGCCGGGCGGCGCAGGCAGCGCAGAGTGGCGTGATGCGCGAGATCGTTGACCAGACCGGTGGCGTCGTGGGTATAGCAGAACACGGTTTCGCCGCTTTTCTCGACCCGCTCGGACAGACTCTGCGCGCGCGCATCCGCCCAGGCTTCGACGCCATCGCCGTAGACTTCGACCACTTCGGGTTCGATGTGCCGCCCGATCAACTCGCGCGGGCTGCCTTCGGCGATTTTTTTGCCGTGGTCAATCACCGCCAGGCGCGTACACAGACGCTCGGCCTCTTCCATGAAATGGGTGGTGAGGATCAGGGTTTTGCCTTGCGCGACCAGCTGGCGCAGACGCTCCCAGATCATGTGGCGCGCTTGCGGATCCAGACCAGTGGTCGGCTCGTCGAGAATGATGAGGTCGGGGTCGTTGACAAGCGCGCGTGCCAGGGTGAGGCGGCGCTTCATGCCGCCCGAGAGCGTTTGGATGCGCGCGTCTGCTTTGGCAGTGAGGTTGGCGAATTCAAGCAGCGCCGGAATGCGGCTGCGCGCCGCAGCATCGCTCAGGCCGAAGTAGCGTCCGTACACCAGCAGGTTTTCCGCTACGGTGAAATCGGGATCGAGGTTGTCCATCTGCGGCACCACGCCGACGCGCTGTCGCGCAATGCGCGCGTCCGCAGGCACGGCATGGCCGAGCACCTCAATCGTTCCAGCATCGGGCTGGATCAGGCCCAGACTCAGTTTGAGTGTGGTGGTTTTGCCGGCGCCATTCGGCCCGAGAATGCCAAAGCAGGTGCCGCGCTCAACCCGCAGATCAAGCCCCGCCACCACCTGCTGCCCGCCGTAGGACTTGCGCAGCCCCGTGATTGAAAATACGGCAGAGTGCGTCACCGTGCTGGCCAGCGTCACCTGTGTTGCCGCCTCTCTCACCGGTGTGGCTGCATTGCTCATCACTCTGTTCCGCAGAATGCAAAAGCCGGACCTACAGTCCGGCTTTGCAAATACAGAGACGGCAATTTAGCTGCCAGCAGCTTCACCAGCCGGGGCGGTTTCTGCGTCGGTATCGGGGCGATCCACCAGTTGCACCAGCGCCATCGGCGCTTTGTCGCCAACGCGGAAGCCGCACTTGAGGATGCGCAGATAGCCGCCCGGGCGCTTGGCGTAATGCGGCCCAAGCTCAGCGAACAGCTTGACCACCATGTCGCGGTCACGCAGGCGCGAAAACGCCAGGCGCTTGTTGGCGACCGTGTCTTCTTTGCCCAGGGTAATGAGAGGCTCGGCAACTTTACGCAGTTCTTTTGCTTTGGGCAGCGTGGTGCGGATCACCTCGTGCTTGAGCAGGGAAACTGCCATGTTGCGCAGCATCGCCAAGCGATGCGACGAGGTGCGATTGAGTTTGCGAAGTCCATGTCCGTGGCGCATGGCTGGCTCCTTATACTTTTTCCAAACCGGCCGGCGGCCAGTTTTCGAGTTTCATGCCGAGCGTGAGGCCACGCGAGGCAAGCACTTCCTTGATTTCATTGAGCGACTTGCGGCCCAGGTTCGGTGTTTTCAACAACTCATTTTCCGAACGCTGGATCAGATCACCAATGTAATAGATGTTTTCGGCCTTCAAGCAATTGGCCGAACGCACCGTCAGTTCGAGGTCATCCACCGGGCGCAGCAGCAGCGGATCCACCGAGGACGACTTGGGTATATCCGAGGACACCGAAGTGCCTTCGAGCGACGCAAACACCGACAACTGGTCGACCAGAATCCGCGCAGCCTGACGCACTGCTTCTTCAGGTTCAATCACGCCATTGGTTTCCACATCCATCACCAGACGGTCGAGGTCGGTGCGCTGTTCCACCCGCGCCGATTCGACTGCGTAGGAGACGCGCTTGACCGGACTGTACGAAGCGTCCAGCACAATCTTACCGATCGCCTTGGTCTCGTCGTCGCCAACGATGCGGACGTTGCCGGGCACATAGCCGCGACCGCGCTCGACCTTGATCTCCATGTCGAGCTTGCCGTTGCCGGCCAGATGCGCGATCACGTGATCCGGGTTGATGATTTCGACTTCGTGCGACGCTTCAATGTCTTTCGCCGTCACCGCACCCGAACCCGACTTCTTCAGGCTCAGGGTGATTTCGTCGCGATTGTGCAGCTTGAGCACCACGCCTTTGAGATTGAGCAGAATGTCCACAACATCTTCCTGCACACCTTCAATCGTCGAATATTCATGCACCACACCGGCAATGCTCACCTCGGTCGGCGCGTAGCCCGTCATCGAGGACAGCAGCACGCGGCGCAGCGCGTTGCCAAGGGTGTGACCGTATCCGCGCTCGAACGGCTCCATCGTCACCTTGGCGTGGGACGCGCCCACCGCTTCGACATTGACGATCTTCGGCTTCAAAAAACCTGTGTTAGCCATATGATCCTTCCGATAAGAATTGCCGTGATGACGCCTGGCGGCGTCATCACAAAAAAGAATTAGCGCGAATACAACTCGACGACCAGGCTTTCATTGACGTCCTGGGCGATCTCGGTGCGGTCCGGCAGGGACTTGAATTTGCCGGAGAGTTTGGCGCTGTCAACTTCGACCCAGGACGGGAAACCAGCCTGCTCAGCCAGCGACACCGCGTCCTTGATGCGCAATTGGGTGCGCGATTTTTCGCGCACGGAAATCACATCGCCCGGCTTGATCTGCACCGACGGAATGTTGACCGGCTTGCCATTGACTTCAATCGCCTTATGGCCGACCACTTGGCGCGCTTCGGCGCGGGTCGAGCCAAAGCCCATGCGGTAGACCACGTTGTCAAGACGGGTCTCAAGCAGGTGCAGCAGGTTCTCGCCGGTGTTGCCGCGGCGGCGCACCGCCTCAGCGTAATAACGGCGGAACTGACGCTCCAGAATGCCATACATGCGGCGCACTTTCTGCTTTTCACGCAGCTGCTTGCCGTAGTCGGACAGGCGCTGGCCGGATTTCAAGCCATGCTGTCCGGGCGCAACTTCGCTCTTACACTTGTCGGCGTACGACTTGCGCGAGCTTTTCAGAAACAGGTCAGTACCCTCGCGGCGCGAGAGTTTGCATTTCGGGCCGGTATAACGAGCCATTAGTTCGATCCCCTAAGGTTTACAACGTCGGGATATTTCGACGCCAAACTGCTGCATCCAACATTAGATGCGGCGGCGCTTGGGTGGCCGGCACCCGTTGTGCGGAACCGGCGTCACGTCGGTAATGCTGGCGATCTTGATCCCCAGCGCGTTCAATGCGCGCACCGAAGACTCACGGCCAGGGCCGGGACCTTTGATGCGCACTTCGAGATTCTTGACACCACACTCGACCGCCACTTTGCCGGCGGTTTCTGCTGCGACCTGCGCCGCAAACGGCGTCGATTTGCGCGAGCCTTTGAAACCGGCGCCACCCGAGGTCGCCCACGACAACGCATTGCCCTGACGGTCGGTGATGGTGATGATGGTGTTGTTGAACGATGCGTGAATGTGGGCAATGCCCTCGGCAACGTTCTTCTTGACCTTCTTGCGCACACGCGTGGAGGCGGTGTTGGTTTGCTGCTGCTTGTTGGTAGCCATTGTTTAATTCCTGATGTCTGTCGGCGGCGTGCGGCTCAAATTGCCTGGTTTACGTGCCAGAAGAGTGACTTGCCATTACTTGCCAGCGATGGCGTTACGCGCCTTGCGCGGGCCCTTGCGGGTGCGTGCATTGGTGCGGGTGCGCTGACCGCGCACCGGCAGGCCGCGCTTGTGGCGGGTGCCGCGATAGCAGCCCAAGTCCATCAGTCGCTTGATGCTCATCGACACTTCGCGGCGCAGATCGCCTTCAACCGCGAATTTGCCCACTTCGATGCGCAGTTTGTCCACCTGCGTGTCGGACAAATCCTTGATCTTGGCGGTGGCAGCGATGCCGGTGGCGGCACAAATATCTTTTGCGCGCGAGCGGCCAATGCCGAAGATCGCGGTCAACGCGATTTCAGTGTGCTGATGATTGGGAATGTTGATACCGGCGATACGAGCCATGTCGTGTCCTTATGAAATCCGTTGCGCTCTTAACCTTGGCGCTGCTTGTGACGCGGGTCGGTGCAGATAACGCGCACCACGCCCTTGCGTTTGATGACCTTGCAATTGCGGCAGATCTTTTTTACCGATGCCAGCACTTTCATATTGCCCTCGACTTATCGCCTGATGCGTTGATCTTGCAGTTCACGTTAAACCAAAATCCTTGATGCCCGGCCCGATGGACGCAGCGCCCTTGCGTGGCTTAGCGCCCCGGCGCGCCCGCGCCTTTGAAATTCGCCTTCTTCAACAGCGACTCATACTGATGCGACATGATGTAAGCCTGCACCTGCGCCATGAAATCCATCGTCACCACCACAATAATGAGCAGCGAGGTGCCGCCGAAATAGAACGGCACGTTCCATTTCAAAATCAGAAACTCGGGCAACAGGCACACCAGCGTCACGTAGATCGCGCCGGTCAGGGTCAGACGCATCAAAAT
>JANOYK010000477.1:0-6173 GCA_031428855.1 Burkholderiales bacterium
CAGGATGATGATGAGCGCCACCAGCCAGCGTCCGAGGGCAGCGCCATTGGGCCCGATCTCATGGCGCACGTCGCGCGCCAGCACCCAGTTAAACGCCCACAGGAAACTGGTGAGTGACAGCAATGCGTAGGGCGAGGTGAGCAGGCGCCGCCAGAGCGGCGCCGCAGGCGGTGCATGCGGTGCATGCGGTGCAGGCGGTGCAGGGGGCACAGCGGGCGCGGCGGAAGCTGCGGCGGGAGGCACAACAATAGTCACGCTGCCGATTATAGGCAGGCGCACAAACTACAATTCTCCTATGAAGGCAGGCGCACAAATTACAATTCTCCTATGACGCGCGCCACCCACACCAACACACCCGCTGCCGGCCTGGAGCCCGGCGCAAAGATCATTCCGCTGCGGCCCACTGCGGGCACACCGGCTCTCGCCAGCGCCGAGCCGCTGGCACGCCTGCACTACGGCGAGCACGCGCTCGGCACCGGCGAGCACGCCTTCACTCACGCCGCCGCGGTTGCCGCTACGCTCGAAGCGCTCGGGCAGGATCAGCACGCGGTCACGGCGGGCTGGCTGTTCGCGCTGCCGCACTTCGTCAAAGACTGGCGCACCGCGCTGGAGACTGCCACCAGTCCCGAAGTGATGCAGATGCTCGATGGCCTCGCGCGCCTGCACAAGCTGCGCGACATCACACGCGCGGTCGCGGTCGACAACGACGCGGCGCAGACCGAGACCCTGCGCAAGATGCTGCTGGCGATGGTGGCCGATGTGCGCGTGGTGCTGATCCGCTTGGCCTCGCGCTTGCAAACCCTGCGCTATCTGGTCAAGTCGGACGACGAGCCGCAGCGCCGTGCCGCAGCGCACGAAACGTTGATCTTCTACGCGCCACTGGCCAACCGCTTGGGCGTGTGGCAATTGAAATGGGAACTTGAAGACCTGTCGTTCCGTCTGCTCGAACCGGCGCTCTATAAACAGATTGCCGGCCAGCTCGATGCCAAGCGCGCCGGGCGCGAGCGCTTCATCCGCGACACCATTGCCATATTGACGCGTGAACTGGCGGCGGCCGGCATCAGCGCCGACATCGCCGGCCGGCCCAAGCACATCTACAGCATCTACACCAAGATGCGCAACAAGTCGCTCTCGTTCGATGCTCTGTACGACGTGCGCGCGCTGCGCGTGATCGTGCCCGAGGTGAAGGACTGCTACACCGTGCTGGGCGTGGTGCATAACCTGTGGCAGCCGATCCCGAAAGAATTTGACGACTACATTTCGCGCCCCAAGGGCAATCACTACCGCTCGCTCCACACTGCGGTGGCGGGGCCGGACGATCTTGCGTTTGAAGTGCAGATCCGCACCCGCGAGATGCACGCCCATGCCGAGCTTGGTGTGGCGGCGCACTGGCGCTACAAGGAGGCGGGTGTCAAGAGCACCGCGCAATCGGTCAAATCGGGCGGCGACTTCGACAACAAGGTAGCGCTGCTGCGGCAATTGCTGGCGTGGCGCGATGAGGTAAGCAGCGCGGCCGGTGCGACCGAGGCATCACCGCCGGATACTGCGTCCGGTGCGCCGCTTCCTGCCGCTTCACAACCTGGCACACCAGGCGCCACGCCGCCGCTGCACCAGCCACTCAACGCACCGGCGCGCGAAACATTCAACGCACCGGCGGGCGAAACACTCAACGCACCGGCAGCACCGAACTGGCAGCAAGCCACCCGCGCGGCGCAACTCGACGGCACCATTTATGTCCTCACGCCGCAGGGCCGGGTGGTCGATCTGCCGCGCGGTGCGACCGCGATTGATCTGGCCTACACCCTGCACACCGACCTCGGCCATCACTGCCGCGGCGCGCGGATTGACGGCGCGATGGTGCAACTCGATACGCCGTTGCAGACCGGACAAACCATCGAGATCATCGCCGCCAAAACCGGCGGGCCGTCGCGCGATTGGCTCAACCCGGCGCTGAACTACATCGCCACCCACCGCGCCCGCACCAAGGTGCGCCAGTGGTTCAACGCGCAGGAATTACAGGAAGCCATCAACAGCGGCCGCGCGCTGGTTGAAAAGGAATTGCAGCGCGAAGGCCGCACCGCCACCAATCTCGAATGGCTGGCGCAACAGCTTGCATTTGACAAACTCGATGACTTGTTCGTGGCAGCGGCGCGCGGCGACTGGAGCGTGAAGCAGATTGAAAAAGCCTTCGCCACCCCCGTGGGTGCGCCGGACGGACAGGACTTCACCCTCACCCCCAAAAAATCCAAAAGCGAAGGCGGCAAGGGCATTCTGGTGGTCGGCGTGGACCGTCTCATGACCCAGCTTGCGCGCTGCTGCAAACCGGCACCGCCGGATGCAATTGCCGGCTTCATCACACGCGGGCGCGGCGTCTCGATCCACCGCGCCAATTGCAAGGACTTCCTCAACATCAGCCATCGCGCGCCCGAGCGTGTGATCGAGAGCCAGTGGGGTACGCAAGAAGGTCAGGTGTTCCCGGTCGATATCGCCATCGAAGCGCACGACCGCCCCGGCTTGCTGCGCGACATCGGCGAAATTCTCTCGCGCGAAAAAGTCAACGTCACCGCAACGCGCTCGCAGTCGCGATTGCAACTGGCGCGCATGGCGTTCACGGTCGAAGTGGCGGGCTTGGCCGCCCTGCAAAAAACACTGGCGGCGCTGCGCGAAGTGCCGGGCGTGGCGCTGGTGCGGCGCACTTGAAGCCAGAATTTACCGGCATGCACCTCTGAGAACCACTGCCACCAACGGTCCTGGCCGATTGATTGTGGAAACCCTTGTGTACCAAGGGTTTTCGGCCAGTTATATATTTTCATTTCGCCGCTTACTTGCCTCATGACTTTTCAATTCGCATGAATGCCACCGGTCTGACTCTGGCACTCACCCCGCGCGGCCATCTGCTGCTTGGACCCGATGACGGCACTGCATCCGCCCCCGAAGCTGGGTCTGCCACTGAAGCACTGACGCAGCAAGTCACGCAGGCTTTTGCGCGCGGCAGCGGCCACGGACTGTTGCAATTGGGCGTGCGCAACGTTGGTCAGGCACTGCCGCCGGTGCTGGCGTGGTGGCGCGACCTCGGGGCGCGCTATGTCACGGCGGTGTGCCACGCAACACCCGTCACTGCGCAATCAGTGGCGCAGGCCGGCCCCGCACCGGCACCGGCCGCATGGTCCGCCGCATGGTCCGCCACATCGCCCACCCCGGATGGCCCGGCCGCCATGTTGCTTGGCGCCCTGCCCACTCCCGGTGAAATCGAGGCGCTGATCGCCGATGCACCGCCGATGAGCGGCGCGGAGTATGTAACCGCGTCCCTATTGCGCTCGCTCTGGGGCGAGATCGACACCGCCTTGCGCACTGAACTGGCCGAGTCCGGGCAGGCAGTGCAGGATTTTTTACGCGCCTGCCACCCGGCCTGGAATCTGGTCGGGCGGGTGCATTTCAATCTGGCTGAAAACCGCAAGGACGAGGAAGCGCCGTTCGCCTTTCTGGCCACCTACACCACCGCGTTATCGGCACAAGCGCGCGCGCAGCATTTGCCGCTCGGCCAAGCGCTCAAACAATACGCCGGTGCCAAACAGCACGCGCAGTTGCTCGCCCTGCTCGAACCGGTGCAGCGCGCCAGTGAGCAGTGCCCCTGGCTGCGCGTGCTCGCCGATGAAGGCGCGCTGTTTCATCCGCTGCGCTGGAATGCCGGTGAAGCGCTGCAGTTGCTGACCGATCTGCCGCGCCTCGAAGCGGCCGGTATCGTGGTGCGCATGCCGGCGCTGTGGAAGAACGGGCGGCCGCAGCGGCCCCAGGTCAAGGCCAGCGTCGGCGACAGCGCGCCGTCCCTGCTCGGGCAAAACGCCCTGCTCGACTTCTCGATGGAAATGACGCTGGGCGGCGAAACCCTGAGCGCAGCCGAGATCAAGAAAATGCTGGCCGGCTCTGACGGCCTGCAATTGCTGCGCGGCCAGTGGATTGAAGTAGACCGCAGCAAACTGCAGCGCATGCTCGACCGCTTTCGCGCGATAGAACAGAACGCTGGTACTGATGGCGTGCCGTTTGCACAAGCGATGCGTCTGCTCGCGGGTGCCGGGCTGGATGGTGCCGCTGACGCGGCGGACGGTGCGCGCGGTACGCAAGGCGCTGACGCGACCGGCGAGCCATCCTGGGCCACGGTGCAGGCTGGCCCGTGGCTGGCCGAGATGCTGCGCGGCTTGCGCAGCCCGGAAGGGCTGGCACAAGTCCACCCCGGCGCGGGCCTGAAGGCCGAATTGCGCCCGTATCAGAGCGCCGGCCTGCGCTGGCTCTATCTGCTGCACCGGCTCGGCCTCGGTGCCTGCCTTGCCGACGACATGGGGCTGGGCAAAACGATTCAAGTGTTGTCGCTGCTGCTGACGCTCAAGCAGGAGTCTGCGGCAGCGCAGGCGGGCAAACGCGCCGCCACCGGCGCTGCCGGTATCACGGCGGGCACCACCGCAGTTACCACAGCAGACAGCGCCTCAGCACGCCGCACCAGCCTCCTGGTCGTACCCGCTTCGCTGCTGGCCAACTGGGCCGGCGAGATCGAACGTTTCACACCCGGCTTAACAGCCCTGATCGCCCACCCGTCAGCCATGCCCTCTGCCGATTTGAAATCGCTGACCGCCACGCAGTTAGGCGCGGTCGATCTGGTCATCACCACCTACGGCACGCTGTTGCGCATCAAGGTGCTGATGGATACACCGTGGCGCATCGCGGTGCTCGACGAAGCGCAGGCGATCAAAAACCCCGGCACCAAACAAACCCGCGCGGTCAAGCAACTCAATGCCGGCATGCGGATTGCGCTCACCGGCACACCGGTCGAGAATCGCCTCTCCGATCTCTGGTCAATTTTCGATTTCATCAACCCCGGTCTGCTCGGCTCAGGCAAGGCCTTCACCGATTTCACCCGCCGTCTGGCCGACAGCGGCCACTACGGCCCGTTGCGCGAACTGGTGCGCCCCTACATTTTGCGCCGCCTCAAGACCGACAAAACGGTGATCGCCGATCTGCCCGATAAAACCGAGATGAAAGCGTTTTGCCAATTGAGCGCCAAGCAGGCCGCGCTCTACCAGCGTTCAGTGCAGGAACTGGCCAAGCTGCTCGAACAAGCCAAACAGCAGCCGGCCATGGCGCGGCGCGGGCTGGTGTTGTCGTTTCTGATGCGCTTCAAGCAAATTTGCAATCACCCATCGCACTGGCTTGGCGACGCCGCCTGGCGCGAAGCCGACAGCGGCAAATTCGCACGCCTGCGCGCGATTGCCGAAGTAGTCGCGGCCAAGCAGGAAAAAATGCTGGTGTTCACCCAGTTTCGCGAAACCACTGCGCCGCTGGCAGCGTTTCTCGGCGGCGTTTTTGGCCGCAGCGGTGTGGTGCTGGACGGCAGCACGCCGATTGCCAAACGAAAAGAGTTGGTCAAGCGCTTTCAGGAAGACGAGGCCACACCCTTCTTCGTGCTCTCGCTCAAGGCCGGCGGCGCTGGCCTCAACCTCACCGCCGCCGCGCACGTGGTGCATTTCGACCGCTGGTGGAATCCGGCGGTCGAAAATCAGGCGACTGACCGCGCCTTCCGCATCGGCCAAACCAACAACGTGCTGGTCCACAAGTTCATCTGCCAAGGCACGGTCGAAGACAAAATCGATAAACTGATCGAATCAAAACAGCGCCTCACCCGCGACGTGATTGAAGGCGGGGCTGAAGTGCTGTTGACCGAAATGCAGGACGACGAATTGCTGCGCCTGGTCGCACTCGACATTCACACCGCCACCGTGGAGGATTGACCGATGTACTACAGCTACTACCCGCCCTACGTGCCGGTCGCCGAGCGGCGGCGTCAGACTGAGCAGCGCATTGCCAAGCTGAAGAAAAAAGGCGTGTCCCTGTCGCCGGTGGTGATTGAGGGGCGCGCGATTGCCACCACCTACTGGGGCAAGGCCTGGTGCAGCAACATGGAGAGCTACAGCGATTACGAAAACCGTCTGCCGCGCGGGCGCATGTATGCGCGCAATGGCTCGGTGATTGATTTAAAGATTACGGCGGGCGAAGTGCAGGCGCAGGTGATGGGGTCAAGCCTGTACACCACCAGTGTCAAGGTCACCGCGCTGCCGCCAGAGCGCTGGCAGGCCATCAGCCAGGACTGCGCCGGCACCATCGACTCACTGGTTGAACTGCTG
>JANOYK010000478.1:0-5409 GCA_031428855.1 Burkholderiales bacterium
TGCGCCAGGTTGAGCGTTTCCATAATCACGCCCTGCCCGGCAAACGCGGCGTCGCCATGCACCAGGATCGGCAACACTTGCGAGCCATCGGTATCGCCGCGCCGGTCCATGCGCGCCTTGCATGAACCTTCGACCACCGGGTTGACGATTTCGAGGTGGGAAGGATTAAAAGCGAGTGACAAATGCACCGGCCCGCCGGGGGTCGAAATGTCGGCCGAGAAGCCTTTGTGATACTTCACATCGCCAGCCGGCAAATCATCCGCGTGCTTGCCTTCGAACTCTTCAAACAAATCCTTCGGCATTTTGCCCAGCGTATTGACCAGCACGTTAAGACGCCCGCGGTGCGCCATGCCGATCACGATTTCCTGCACGCCGCGCTCGCCGGCGCGCTGCACCAGCTCGTCCATCGAGGCGATGAAGCTCTCGCCGCCTTCCAGCGAAAAACGCTTTTGCCCGACAAACTTGGTGTGCAGATAGCGCTCCAGCCCTTCAGAGGCGCCGAGACGTTCGAGAATGTGTTTTTTCTTCTCGGCCGGAAAACTCGGTGTCGAGCGGATCGATTCGAGCCGCTGCTGCATCCAGCGCTTCTGATGCGGATCGCTGTACATGAACTCGGCACCGATGGTGCCGCAGTAAGTTTCGCGCAGCCCCTTGACGATCTCGCGCAGGGTCATCTCCTCCTTGCCGAAGTACAGCGACTGGGCATTGAAGGTGGTGTCCATGTCGGCTTCGGTGAGATCGTAGAAGCCCGGTTCCAGTTCGGGGAGCGGCGGGCGCTCTTGGCGCTTGAGCGGATCAAGATCAGCCCAGCGGTTGCCGAGGAACCGGTAGGCCGCAATCAACTGCTGCACAAACACCTGCTTGCGCGCAATCGACAGATCGACCGCCGAGCCACCCTGCGGGCGCAGCGTGCCTTCCTTGGCGCGCAGGGCGAATGATTCGACGATGGGCGCGTGCGCGACATCGCGGCCGCCATTGCCATCTGCGCCAGGCACGTGCTGCAGGGCGTCGAAATATTCGCGCCACTTGTCCGACACCGAGGCCGGGTTGTCGAGATAGTTCTCGTACAGCTCCTCGACATAGGGCGCGTTACCGCCGAACAGATAGGAGTTGGTTTGGAATTGCTTCATCATGGCGCTCACCTTTTTCGAGTTTCTCGATTGATCAGTGTGGGTAACGGTCTGGGGACGCCAGACCAATTACCGCCTCGCACTGTGGCCTAAGGCCACCGGCGAGGTGCTCTGCGTGTTTAGCGCAGCCGGATTGTCGGGATGGGATTTACATCGGGGAAGAAAAAACAGACAGAAACAGCGGCTGAGAATATCACACCGGTTTATTGACAGCCGGTATTGATGACAGACCCCATCAGTGGCAACCGTGTCGATCCGGACAGACACCGCCCGGTGGAGACGCTGCCAGCAGACCGCGGCGGCTGGCAGTGAGGGCGCCCGCTTCAATGATGATGATGCCCGCCCGGCCCATGCGCATGGCCGTGCGCGACTTCCTCGGCTGAGGCTTCGCAGATTTTGAGAACCTTGCAATCGAACACCAAGCCAATGCCGGCCAGCGGATGGTTGCCGTCGAGCACCACCTTGCCATCTGCGATGTCGGTCACGGTGAACACCGTGGCCTGCGATTCTTCGCTCGGGTCGGCATCACCCGGGATGCCCTCAAAGCGCATGCCGACTTCGAGGATGTCCGGAAACTGCCCGCGTGCCTCGACCCGCAGCAATTGATCGTTGTAATCGCCAAAGGCGTCTTCAGGTTCGAGCTTGACGCGCACGCCCTGCCCCACGCCCTTGTCTTGCAAGGCCTGTTCGACCCGCGGAAAAATATTGGAAAAGCCGCCGTGCAGATAAGTGGTGGGCTCTTTGGATTCCTCGATCACGTCGCCCTGGGCGTCGTAGAGGGTATAGGAGAGGGTGACGACAGAGTTGCGGCCGATTTTCATGAAGGAAAAACTGCGCGTCCCCGCGCAGCAAAGAAGTCAGTGAAGCGTCGATTTTACGAGCTTCAGCACTTCTTTCGCGTGGCCCTTGGGGGTGGTGACGCCATAGAGCGCGTGACGCACCTTGCCGGCCCGGTCGACCACGAAGGTCGAGCGCAACACATGTGGACGCCTGCACACGAGGAGGTCGCCACCCGCTCCTACGGCACCGCCTGCACCCACAGCACCGCCTGCACCCACAGCACCGGCCACACCATTGCCATTGTGTTTGACCACATCGTAGCTATTGCAGACCTCGCACTCGGGGTCGGCCAGAAGGCGCACCGTGATGCCGTGCCGGTCGCGAAACTCGGCATGGCTCATCCAGTCGTCGGGCGAGATGCCGAGCACTTCGCAGTTGCAGCGCGCAAATTGTTCCGCAAGATCGGAAAACTCAAGCGCCTCAATCGTGCTGCCGGGCAAATTGTCACGGTCATAAAAATAGAGCACGAAGTTGCGCTTGCCGCGAAACCCGGACGACTCGACCAGTTCCATGTCGGCATCCGCAAGTTTGAAAGACGGTGCCGCAGTTCCGGGAGACAACATGAGCAACCTCCGCGTCAGGCTGGCGCGCCCATCCGGTGCAAGCGCCTGACTCCTCAAGTTTGATTGAATCTCCGGCGGCCACAGCACCGGCGAAACACCCCTGCTCTCACGCCACATGTGCGCTCTGTTGTTTAGGGTGTTTCTATAATAGTCCTATGAAAACCATTTTGCCAAGCGATCTTCGCAACGCACAGCGCCAACTGCTCGGCGGCCGCTCGCCGCAGCAATTCCTGCGCGGCTGGTGGCACCAGCAGCCGCTGCTGATCCGCAACGCCATCCCCGGCTTCAAGCCGCTGATTAGCAAGGCGCAATTGTTCGCTCTTGCGAAACAGGATGAGGTTGAGAGCCGCCTGATTGCGCGGCGCGGACGGCTGTGGCAGCTTGACCACGGCCCGTTCGAGGCGCGCCATCTGCGCCGCCCGGCTGGCGAAAAATGGACCTTGCTGGTGCAGGGCGTAAACCTGCACAGCGCTGCTGCCGACGCACTGCTGCGGCGTTTTTCATTCGTGCCGTATGCGCGCATCGACGACCTGATGATCTCGTATGCAGTGGACGGCGGCGGTGTCGGCCCGCACTTTGATTCCTACGATGTGTTCCTGCTGCAGGCGCATGGCACGCGGCGCTGGCGCATTTCACAGCAGCGCGACCGCACGCTGGTGGACGGCGCGCCGCTCAAAATATTGAAACACTTCACACCTGAAGCCGAATACCTGCTCGAACCCGGCGACATGCTCTACCTGCCGCCCGGCTGCGCGCACGATGGTGACGCCGTGGGCGAATGCATGACCTACTCCATCGGCTTTCGCGCACCGTCAGCCCAGGAACTGGCGCGCGGTCTGCTGGAGCATGCGGCCGAGAATGTTGTGCGCCAAGGGTTTTATGCCGACCCCGGCCCCAAACCCGCTGCCAGACCCGCTCTCCTGACCGATGCCTATGTGAATCAGGCAGCACGCCTGATCGCCAACCTGCGCCCCACTCGCGCCATGCTCGAAGACTATCTTGGCTGCTCGCTGACCGAACCAAAATCAACGGTGTTTTTCAATCCGCCGCCAGCGCCCTTGCGCGCAGCCCAGTTTGCACGCGCGGCACACCAGCGCGGTGTGGCGCTCGACATCCGCACTCAAATGCTCTACCGCAACCGCCTGCTGTTCATCAATGGCGAGAAAGCCGCGCTCACACCGGACGCCGCGCTCAAGTCCCTGGCCGATGCGCGCAGCCTCGCTGCGGGCGTGCCCCTCGCCGCGCCCGCTGCAAACGCGCTGCACTTTTGGTATACATACGGCTGGCTGCATTTGGGTCAATCAGGAGAAGGCTGATGAGAGAAATGACAATCGGCACCGCGCGCAAGGCACCCGCAGCTTCAGGGGATGCTGCCACCGCTGCGGGTGCCGCCATTGCTGCCGCCTCCGCCGCCTCCGCCGGGTCTGCCGCCGCCAGCGGAGCATTCCTTCCGGCCGCGGCAACCGCAGCAGCCGCACAGCGCCGCGAGCTTGCCAGCCGCGCCGATTTTGCTGCTGCGCTGAGCGAGGTCACCAGTCTGGCCACCCGCACCCTGCGCATGTTCGACCCCACCGTCGCTGCCTTCGGCTTCAACACGCCGCAGCGCGAAGAACAGCTCAGCGCATTTCTGCGCGCCAGCCGCATGAACCGGCTGATGATCGTGGTGCATGAACCGCACATCATCACGCAGTCGAGTCCGCGCCTGCTGCGCCTGTTGCGACAGTTCAGCCACGCCATCGCGATCCACCAAACCCACGACACCATCCGCAACATCGACGACGTGCTGGTGATTGCCGATGAACTGCACTGCATCCGCAAGCCGCACCACGAGCAGGTGCGCGGCGTGGTAACGCTGCACGAGCCGATCGAGACGCGCGAGTGGGTGAGCCGCTTCAATGCGATCTGGGAGCAATCGACGCCCTCGGTCAGCGCCACCACCATCGGGCTGTGACAATGCGCGCCACCTGGTATTTCGATCCGGTCTCGCCCTACGCCTATTTGCATTTCAAACTGTTTGACCGCATCGTCTGGCCGGGCGGCGCAGCGCCCGAAATTGAATACGTGCCGGTGCTGTTTGCCGGTTTGCTCAAGGCGCACGGCATGAAAGGCCCGGCGGAAATCGCCGAAAAACGCCGCCACACCTACCGCATGTGCGTCTGGCTCGCGCGTGAGCGTGGCATCCTGCTGCGCCTGCCGCCGGCCCATCCGTTCAACCCGCTGCATGTGCTGCGGCTGTTGATTGGCGCGGGCACCCCGGCAGTTGCGCGCGCGGGTGATGCCACAGTCACCCCCACGCGCACCCAGGTAGAGGCCGTGTTCGACTGCATCTGGCGCGATGGCAACGACGTCAATGCGCCTGCCGTGTTCGCTGCGTTAGCGCAGCAGCTTGGGGTGGCTGACGCGCACGCCACCATCGCCCGTCCGGAAGTAAAACAACAGTTGACCGCGAACACGGAGCGTGCCGTCCGGCGCGGTGTCTACGGCGTGCCAACCTTTGAAATCGACGGCCAGCTGTTTTGGGGAAGCGATACGCTGGCATTGATGAACGCTTGGCTCGCCGCTCCGGAACTGCTCACCCAGGGCGAGATGGCGCGCATTGATGCGCTGCCGGCGGCGGCGATGCGCAAGGAAGCGGCGTAGCACCACTTGCGCACCTGCGACGGTGGAACTTGATTCTCCACAATCACGACATGGAGGCAACATGCACCCGCAATTGATTGTCCGCGCCATCACTGCAGTCTGTGTTTTGACCGCTGCATCCACGCCGGCTGCCGCTGCGGTCAAAAATAATCTGCCGCTTGGCACGGTGCAGCACTGGGCAAAGTTTGCGAAGCTGCCGCCCAAAAAAAAGCCCCGCAACGCGGGGCTTTTTTACG
>JANOYK010000479.1:0-9600 GCA_031428855.1 Burkholderiales bacterium
TGCCGACCTGATGCTGTTCGACCTCGACAGCAACGCCCTCAACGGCGACACGCGCAAGCCCTATCTGGAGCGCTTCATCCACGGTGAAATTTACAAGGCGCGGCCCGAGGTGATGTCGATTGTGCATAGCCACTCGCCCTCGGTGATTCCGTTTGCGGCCTCCTCGATCAAGCTGCGACCGATTTATCACATGAGCGGTTTTCTCACAGGCGAAGTGCAGGTGTTCGACATCCGCCACCAGTTTGGCTGCACCGACATGCTGGTGCGCAATGGCGCGCACGGCGCGGCGCTGGCCAAAGAGCTGGGCACGCGCAGTGTGGTGCTGATGCGCGGCCACGGCTTTGTCGCCGTCGGCGGCAGCGTGCCTGAGGCGGTTTACCGCGCCATGTACACCGAGCAAAATGCATCAATGCAGCAGCGCGCGATTGGCCTGGGTGGCACGGTGGCGTATCTGGACGAAGCAGAAGCCAAACTGGCCGAAGCCACCAACCGCAGCGTCATAGAGCGGCCCTGGACGTTGTGGAAGCAAAAGGCGATGGGGGACTGAGCCGGGCCGCTCCGCCGCGCAGCGTTTGGGCGTGGCGCCAGGCAGTGCGTTAATGCAAGAGTGCAGAAACCCGAAACCCTTGTGCCCCAACGGTTTCCGGATCTTTTGTGATGTGCTGCTAGTGCAAAAACGAATGTGTCAGCGCAATCATGCCGACGCCCGCACCCACCATCACCACTTGCCATGCGCTCGTTGCGCCATCGGCGCGGCGCTGCATCCAGGGAATCAAATCGGCCACTGCGATATAGATGAAGCTCGCTGCCGCCAGCACCACCACGATCGGAATAGCGCTCTTGGCGGCGTCGAGCGCGAAGTAGCCCACACAACCTCCCACGACTGCGGCGAGGCTGGAGAGGATATTGTAGGCAAACGCGCGCGCCTTGCTGTAGCCGGCGTTGAGCAGCACGATAAAGTCGCCTGCTTCCTGCGGCACTTCGTGCGCGATGATGCCAAGCGTGGTGACGATGCCGAGCCGGGTATCGGCCATGAAGGCAGCCGCGATCAAGATACCATCGGCAAAATTGTGCAGTGAATCACCGACCAAAATCAGCAGGCCGCTCTGACCCGCTTCGTGTTGGTCGAAACCATGTTCATGGCCGTGGCCGTCGTGCTCGTGGTGGTGGCTGTGCCGCCACAGCGCAAATTTTTCGAGCAGAAAAAACGCCAGCAAGCCCGCAAGCAACGTGCCAAACAGGGTGTGGGCGTTGACGCCGGAATCAAACGCGTGCGGCAACAATTCCAGAAACGCCGCGCCCAGCAATGCGCCGGCAGCAAAACTCACCAGCCGCTGCACCAGCGTGCCAAGCACGCGGTAAGCGACCAAGGCGGCTGCCAGCACCGAGAGCACGCCGCCGGAGAGGGCGGCGAGGATGATGAATAGCAGAGTCATGTGGGGCGGAGCGGGAAGAGTGACCGGGGGCTGCGGCAGCAGGGCGCGATTAAAACATACCGCGTCTGCGCGGCATCGTGCAGACGCAGCGTGGCGTGAAGCCATGCTGCGCTGGGGCGCAGGTGTCACGGGTGCCAGAAGGCTTTGCCCGCGCGGTCACGCGCATCGGGTGCCAGCCCAAGCGCTTGCTCGCGCGTGCGATCCCAGATCGCCAGACGGCTCCAGTCTGGTGTCTTGCTGATCTTGCCTGCGTCCGTCAGAAACGGATTGGGAAAGAAGATGTTCAACTGCTGCTCGCCGTTGCCATTGAACAGGCGCAGGCCCCAGCTGGTGGGGGCATCGTCCGGCCCGAGCAGGCGGTATAGCTCGGCGCGCCCGGTGCGGCGGATGCGCGCCAGCTCAGGTGAGGTGGGCGCTTTGCGCGTGCCCAGGTGCGGGCCGATGCAAATATGAAAATGCCAGACGCCAAAATCGACGGTGAGGTAACCGTCCGACAAAGCAATGCGCTGCGGTGCGCACGGCGCGCGGATTTCCCACGCGGCCCCCTGAATCAGAATGCCAAACACGAGGTCTTGCCAGGCGTTTTCAAACAGGTCACGGCAGAGGGAAAACAGTGCGGCTTCACTGGTGTTGAGCGCAAAAATTTCAACCCTGCCATTGCCGGGCTCGTCCACGATGGTGCCGCGTTTTTGTGCGATCACTGCATGTCCTTGCGCTAAACTTGCGAGGCTCAGCATACACCGCCCTTCATGATTCCCGCCCCAGCCAATCCGGTCTATACCCCCGGCATTTTCGAGACGCCCGACGCTGCCGCCGCCAAGGCCATCATCCTCACACCGGAGACCGGCACCACCACGGAAGAGCGCTGGCGGATTGAGACACCCTACCTCGCCGCGCAGATGACGCAGCGGTTTGACCTCAACCGCAATGCGCTGGTGCTCGACTATGGCTGCGGCATCGGGCGGCTGGCCAAAGCGCTGATCGATGCCACCGGCTGTTTTGTGATCGGCGTTGATATCGCGCAGCGCATGCGTGAAATGGCGGCGGTATACGTCGCTTCACCGCGATTCACGGTGGTGTCGCCCGAGGGGCTCGATATGCTGATCGAGCGCGGCCTGCAATGCGACGGCGGGTTTGCTTCGTGGGTGTTGCAGCATTGCCTCGATGTCGAACACGATGTCACACGCATTGCCGATGCGCTCGGGCCGATGGCGCGTTTTTTCATGGTCAACAATCTGGGCCGCGCGGTGCCAACCAATCTGGGCTGGTTTAACGATGGCAAGAGCGTAGAGGCGCTGCTCGCGGCACGCTTTGATGCGCTGGACCGCTATCCATTTCCACCCGGCATCTCAGCTCCGGAACTCACCGCCAATAGCGCCCTGTCGTGGTGGCGGCGCAAGTAATCAACGCCGAATCAACGTCGAATCAACGCCGAATCAACGCCGAGCGGCCCACATCATCATGAGCAAGTTTATGGCACCCAAGCCGTCTTCATCGATTGAAGAATTGACCGAGGCCCTGCGGGCGCTGCCCGGCGTCGGGCCGAAGTCGGCGCAGCGCATGACCTATCACCTGTTGCAGCACGACCAGCCGGGCGCGCTGCGGCTGGCTGACGCGCTGCGCAATGCGATGGATGCCGTGCGCCGCTGTGTACGCTGCAACAGCTTTACCGAAGACGAGGTGTGCCACACCTGCGCCTCGCCAAAGCGTGATGCGGCGTTGCTGTGCGTGGTCGAGACCCCGGCTGATCTGGTGATGATGGAACAGACCATGGCGTTTCACGGTCTCTACTTTGTGCTGATGGGGCGTATCTCGCCGCTTGACGGCATTGGCCCGAAAGAAGTCGGCATCGACAAGCTGATTGCGCGCGCGCTTGACGGCGCGGTCAAGGAAGTGATCCTCGCCACCAATTTCACCCACGAAGGCGAGGCCACCGCGCACTATATCTACGAAGCCCTCAAAGCACATGG
The DNA here is from genome assembly GCA_031428855.1 of Burkholderiales bacterium. Classification (GTDB taxonomy): domain Bacteria; phylum Pseudomonadota; class Gammaproteobacteria; order Burkholderiales; family JAEUOS01; genus CANJDH01. The sequence goes on from JANOYK010000479.1 coordinate 3,407, forward strand.
CCTCAAGGTCACGCGCCTTGCGCGCGGGGTGCCGCTTGGCGGTGAACTCGAATACGTTGACCCCGGCACGATTGCGCAGGCACTGGCAGACCGGCGCAGCGCGTCGTAGTACGTCATACGCATAGCAAACGCATCAGCCATTTATCATCCGCATCCCGCACCAAAAAAGAAGCGTGGGAATTGTTCCGCATCGGTGCCAAGGATTCGTACAACACCGATCCGGCCAAACGCGCCACGCACAAGCAGGGGTCGCAGTTCCCGGTCGAAGCCTTCGATCAGTTTGCCAAGCAGGGGATTCCGCGCTGGGCGAGCACAACGCCGAGGTGTTGAAATCGTGACCGGCCTCTGAGGTGCTCTGGGCGCGGCTCGCAGGCCGTAAGGCCTGAAAAGGCGCATGAACAGGGCCTCAGAAGCCGGTGCCCGTGTATTTTCTGCCTGATATCAACCGACCCTGAATGACACCGAGCGGCACCGGGCAGCATCGAGCCGGGCACACCGCGTCAGTGCGCGCTCGACTGCTTCTTCGACAGATAACGGATCGCCGACTCAAGCCCCTGAATCGTCAGCGGATGCATGCGGTTGCCCATGATCTGCTGAATCACCGCAATCGACTGGCGGTACTGCCACACGCCCTGTGGCTCAGGGTTGAGCCACACCGCGCTTTTGAAATGTTCAAGAAAGCGCTGCACCCACACCGCACCGGCTTCGTCGTTGTTGTATTCCACGCTGCCACCCGGCTGCAAAATTTCATACGGGCTCATGGTGGCATCGCCCACGATGACAAGTTTGTAATCGCGGTTGTATTTGCGGATGATGTCCCAGGTGGAAAAGCGCTCGGTGTGGCGGCGCCGGTTGTTCTTCCACAAAAAATCGTAAATGCAGTTGTGAAAGTAGTAGTACTCGATATGCTTGAACTCGGTCTTGGCGGCGGAAAACAATTCTTCCGCCTGCTTGATGTGGTCGTCCATGGTGCCGCCGACATCCATCAGCATCAGCACCTTGACCGCGTTTTTGCGCTCGGCCACCATCTTGATGTCGAGCCAGCCGGCGTTCTTGGCGGTCGAGTCGATGGTGTCGGGCAGGTCGAGCTCTTCCGGGTTGCCCTCGCGCGCAAACTTGCGCAGTTTCCTCAAGGCCATTTTTATATTGCGGATGCCGAGTTCAACCGAGTCGTCGTAGTCTTTGTAGGCGCGCTGATCCCACACTTTGACGGCGCTGCGGTTGCGGCTCTTGTCCTGGCCGATGCGGATGCCGGCCGGGTTCGCGCCATACGCGCCGAACGGCGAGGTGCCGCCCGTGCCGATCCACTTGCTGCCGCCTTCGTGACGCTCTTTCTGCTCTTCGAGGCGCTTCTTCAGGGTCTCCATCAACTCGTCCCAGCTCATCGCCTTCAACTTGGCGAGGTCTTCGGGCGACAGGTTTTTCTCCAGCGCCTTGCGCAGCCAGTCTTCCGGGATGTTCGGGTTCAGTTCAGTCAGTGCCTCGATGCCGCGAAAATATTCGCCGAACACTTTGTCGTATTTGTCGTACTTGGTCTCGTCCTTGATAAGGCACATGCGCGACAGGTAATAAAACTCGTCCACCGACTGGCCGGTGACGCGGTGTTTCATCGCATCAAGCAGGATCAAAAATTCCTTGGTCGACACCGGCAGACCGGCGCTTTTGCATTTGAGGAAAAATTCGATCAACATTTCACTGATCCTCCAGTCCGAGGAATTTTTTGATGTGGCGAGCCAAATGCTCGTCTATTTCGTTATGGTGCGGCACTGGCTGTTTCTTGCGGTTGGCCGGATTGACATAAATATCGTGGCGGGAACCGTGTCTGGCGAGCAAGCATCCATGCTCAGTGAGAAAGCGGATCAACTCACCGCGCTTCATACTGCGATTTCTTTTACCTGGTGGTGCTCTGGAACCTCGTCCAGTGCCATCATCAAATATGCGTCGCGGAGATTTTCTTCAAGATCTTCGAGGGATTCACCTTGGCTCATGATCTCAGGGTGTTCCAGCAACTTGCCGAGCCAAAAGGTTTCACCTTTCCAGTAGATCATTTGCATTTTGGTCATGTCACACCCCGCTAAGATGCCAATTTGAACTGCAAATGCTGTTTCACCGTCGGCCACTCGGCGGCGATGATGCTGTAGACGCAAGTATCGCGCAAACTGCCATCGGCATGGCGCTGGTGGCTGCGCAAAATGCCGTCCTGCTTGGCACCCAGGCGCAGGATGGCGTTGCGGCTGGGTTGATTGAAAAAACTGGTGCGGAACTCGACCGCGATGCAGTCAAGCTGCTCGAACGCGTGCGTGAGCAGCAGCAGTTTGCATTGCGTGTTGAGCGGTGTGCGCTGCACCGATTTGGCGTACCAGGTCGAGCCGATTTCAACGCGCTTGTTTGCGGCATCAATATTCATGTAAGTGGTCATGCCGGCAATTTTTCCGCTGGCATCACTCACGGTGAACGGCAACATCGAGCCTTTTTCCTGTAACCCGAGACGCCGCTCGATCTCGGCGCGCATCCCTTCCGGCTGCGGAATCGCGGTGTACCAAAGATTCCACAATGCGCCGTCACCCACGGCGTCACACAATGCACGCTCGTGCGCCAGCGCCAGCGGTTCGAGTGCGGCGTGGGTGCCGCGCAAACTTATGGGAGCAGGCCAGCCCATTACAAATCTGCTTGGCGGGCCTAGCGCCCGGCGCGCGCCATGAACACCAGCCGCTCAAACAACTGCACGTCCTGCTCGTTTTTGAGCAGGGCACCGGCCAGCGGCGGCACCACGGTTTTGTTGTCTTTGCTCTTGAGCACTTCGGCCGGGATGTCTTCGGCCAGCAGCAGTTTGAGCCAGTCGAGTAACTCGGAGGTCGAGGGCTTTTTCTTCAGGCCCGGCAGGTCGCGCATCTGAAAAAACACTTCGAGCGCTTCCTTGAGCAGTTCTTTTTTCAGGCCGGGGAAATGGACATCGACGATTTTTTGCATCGTGTCTTTGTCCGGAAACTTAATGTAGTGAAAAAAGCAGCGGCGCAGGAATGCATCGGGCAATTCTTTTTCGTTATTCGAGGTAATCATCACCACCGGGCGGATCTTGGCTTTGATGTGTTCGCGCGTCTCATAGACGTAGAACTCCATGCGGTCCAGTTCGCGCAGCAGGTCGTTCGGAAATTCGATGTCGGCCTTGTCAATTTCGTCGATCAGCAGCACTACCTGTTTTTCGGCGGTGAACGACTGCCACAGCACGCCCTTGATGATGTAGTTCTCGATGCTTTTGACTTTTTCGTCGCCCAGTTGCGAGTCGCGCAGGCGCGACACCGCGTCATATTCATACAGACCCTGCTGCGCCTTGGTGGTCGATTTGATATGCCATTGCAAGAGCGGCATGCCGAGCGCAGCCGCGACTTCTTCGGCCAGCATGGTCTTGCCGGTGCCTGGTTCGCCCTTGATGAGCAGGGGCCGCTGCAGTGTGATGGCGGCGTTGACGGCGAGCTGGAGATCGCCGGTGGCGACGTAATTTTGTGAGCCTTCGAAGCGCATGAGAGGAGCCGATCAGAGCGAAAAAATGAAACGGCATTATAGGCGATGGCTTGTAAAACCATCTGACACAGCAAGGTTTTGCTCTATAATCCGCCGCTTCGCACGGCCCCCTTTTTCCTCTTTTCTCCTACCCCCATGAAAAACGCACTTTTGCTGGGCCTGCTAGGTCTGGCCGCGGGCATGACAACGCCGCTGGCGTTCGCGCAGAACGCCGGCATCGGCAGCACGCACACCGGCGGCAAGGCGGCCATGTGTATCGGCTGCCACGGCATTCCCGGTTACAAGATGGCTTATCCGCACGTCTATCACGTGCCGATGATTGCAGGCCAGAACGCCAAGTTTATTGAAGTGGCGCTCAATGCCTACAAATCGGGTGAGCGCAAGCATCCGACCATGGCGGCGATTGCGGCCACACTGTCGGACAAAGACATTGCCGAACTGGCGGCGTATTACGGAAAAGGGGCGGCGGCAAAATGAAAACACTGAATCAGCAGGTGCTGCATGCCGCCGTCTTTGCGGCGTCGCTCGTGTCGATAGCCAGCGCGCAGGCGGCAGGTGATGCCGGGCGCGGCGAGCAAAAGGCCAAGCAGGCATGCGCGGCTTGCCACTCCGTCAATGGCGACTGGAACAAAACCCTGCAGCCGGAGTACCCCAAGCTGGCCGGCCAGCATTACGACTATCTGGTTACCGCGCTCAATGCTTACAAGCAGGGTGACAAATCAGTGATCGGCCGCAAAAATGCCGTGATGGCGCCGATGGCGGCGGGGCTGTCGAGACAGGACATTGAAGACGTGGCAGCGTATTTGTCGAAGCTGCCGGGCGAGCTGCAGGTGCGCCGTTAACAACGTGCGTCAGGCACCATAAAAAACGCCGGCGGTAAGCCGGCGTTTTTTATGGTTTTTTGCCGTTGTTGCGCCGGCCTTGCGCGCAGGTTCAAACGGTGGCCCAGGCCCATTGCACGAAGCGCCATAACGGACCGGTCACGCAGCTATGGGGGCGGGCGGTTTGACTTTGCCAGTGCGTTTTTGATATCGGAAATCGCCTGTTCAATATCATCGTCCGACAAATCGGCCGCTGGTGCAGTGCTGGCCACATCCATCTGTGAGTTGAATTGGCCTGGTGGCAGCGTCATGGTGGAAATGCCATCGGCGGCGACCTCGTCTTCATTCCAGGTCATCGCCAGCGCCGTGATGTTGTCGGCGTCCTTACCGGCTCGCTGCTCGGCATGGGTCATGATGGCCGGCACAGCTTTTGCCAGCGGATCGTTCATGAATGCGCTGGCGAGCTGGAGCGGCGGCAGCGGCCCCCACAGGCCGTCACTGCATAAGAGCAGGGTGTCGCCGGTTTGCAGCACGTGCTTGGCCGAGAGCTCAATCTGCGGCGGCACATGGGCACCCAAGCAGTTGTAAATCTTGTTGCGCTCCGGGTGCGCCGCGACCGCCTCTTCGCGGATCACCCCCTTTGTTACCAGTTGCTGTACGTGTGAATGGTCGAGTGTCTTGGCCGCAATCTGGCCGGCCCGCAGCAAATACAGGCGCGAATCACCCACATGGGCCCAGCAGGCTGCGCCCTTTTGAATCACCGCCGCCACCACCGTGGTGCGCGGCGTGTCGAGCATGCCGTGGGTTTCGGCGTGGCCCAGGATCGCGTGATGGGCAGCGTGGATCGCGTCACTGAGAAAACTGAGCGGGTTGACCAAGGCTGGTTTGGCCAGTTGCTGAAACCGGCGGCCGATGGTGTCGATGGTAATTTGGGCGGCGACCTCGCCGTGTGCGTGACCACCCATGCCGTCGGCGACGATCATGAACAGGGCCTCGCGGGAAAACACGTAGCCGACCCGGTCCTGGTTGTACCTGCGTCCGCCGGTGCGGGTTTCCTGAAAGATGGCGAATTTCATACCGGCTTCCTCAATGTCTGGGCAGGAGCCCCAACGGCAGGAACGTTCTGGGTTGGAACGTCCTTGGCGGGAGTGTCCTTGACAGGAGCCTCATTGACAGGAGCCTCATTGGCAGGAGCCTGATTGGCCGAAGCTTGTTTGACAGCAATGGCGTTGGCAGGCGCGGACTTGACGGGAACAACCGGTTTGGCAGAGCCGACCTCGACCGACGCTTCCTTGACAGGTGGATCCAGCGCGGCCGCTTTTGCAGCGGGCCGGCCGAGGTCATCGAGCATGCGTTTGAAGCCGCCAAGCATGGTTGTTTTTTCCACTTCAGGGGGGCGGTTTTCCACCAGGGCTTTCTGCAAACTGAAGACGCTCTGCGGCCGCGCCAGATGGTCCAGACGCAGACACCAGTCGATGATTTCAAGAAACTCGCGCGAGTATTTGCCTTTGTAGGTTTTGGCGCAGGGCTGCATCCGGTCTTTGTCCAGACGCAGATCAGCTGCCTGCGGGGCCATGCCTGAAAGACATGAAAACATCGCCGAGCCGACCGAGTAAATGTCGGACCAGGGGCCGAGCGCATCACGGTCTTTATATTGCTCGGGTGCGGCAAAGCCGGGGGTGTACATTGGGTTGAGCTTGGGCGCGTCGGCAATCAGGGTCTGGCGCGCCGCGCCAAAATCGAGCAACAGCGGAATGCCGTCGTTGCGGATATAGATATTGGCCGGCTTGATGTCCAGATGCAGCAGCTTGTTGGTATGCACCTCGCGCAGGCCGTTCATGAGCTGCACGA
>JANOYK010000480.1:0-9652 GCA_031428855.1 Burkholderiales bacterium
ATGAATTTCGCGGCGGCAAATGTCAAATTATATCGCGACGCACCGCCAGTGGGAAGCTTTTTCGTTGTTTTCCCTTTTAATTCATGGTGTTAAAGAAAAAACGTCAATTTGCCAAGGCCTGCCCAAGCGGTTAGTCTTGCACTCGCCGTACCCACCCATCAAAGAGGAAAATGATTGTGAGCATTGCGCAAGAGTTCAAGGATTTTGCCGTCAAAGGCAATGTGGTCGACCTCGCGGTCGGTGTCATCATCGGTGCCGCGTTCGGCAAGATTGTTGACTCGCTGGTTGGCGACATCATCATGCCGGTGGTGAGCAAGATTTTCGGCGGACTTGATTTTGCCAACTACTTCATCCCGCTCGCAGGGCAGACCGCCGCCACGCTGGTTGACGCCAAAAAAGCCGGTGCTGTGCTGGCCTACGGCAACTTCATCACCATCTCACTCAATTTCGTGATTCTGGCGTTCATCATTTTCATGATGGTCAAACAAGTGAACCGCATCAAAAAAGACACGCCGCCCGCCGCGCCGCCCGCCACCCCGGAAGATGTGGTGCTGCTGCGCGAGATTCGCGATTCGCTCAAAAAGTAGTCAGTTCTGCCCGGTCAGAAAAGCCGCGGTCAACGCGGCTTTTCTTTTTGGGGAGCAAATAGACTAGCTCCCGATGGTACGTCGGGTACGCCGGGTACGCCGCGCGAGTAGCGTCCCATCACCCAAGCACCTCGCCATCAAGCAGGATTGTCGTCATCCACAAACTGGTGCGCGACACCGCACTGCGCCTGCAGCCACGCACCCACTGCCTGCACGCCGTAACGCTCGGTGGCGTGATGGCCGGCTGCAATGAACGGCACGCCGGCCTCACGCGCGAGGTGCGTGGTTTGCTCGGAAATTTCGCCCGACAAAAATGCGTCGCAGCCAGCCGCAATCGCGGCCTCGAAATAACCTTGCGCACCGCCGCTGCACCAGGCGATTTTTTTGACCACTCGCCCGAGAGGGCCGACCACCAAGGCTTTCCGGCGCAATACTTCTGAAACCCTTGTCTCAAGCGCCTCTGCGGACAGCGGCACGGCCAGCTCCCCCATAAAACCGATGTCTTGTTCGGCAAAACGGCCGGTGATGCTAAAGCCAAGCCGCTGCGCCAGCTGCGCGTTGTTGCCCAGTTCGGCGTGTGCATCCAGCGGCAGGTGATAGGCGAACAGATTGATGCCATGTGCGAGCAGCAGTTCGAGGCGTTTTTTCTTCGGGCCAACGATGCGCATGTCGTCGCCTTTCCAGAACAGGCCATGATGCACCAGGATTGCATCGGCTTTGACTTCGACCGCACGCTCGATCAACGCGAGACTGGCAGTGACCCCGCTCACCACGCGCCCGACACTGGCGCGCCCTTCCACTTGCAAGCCGTTTGGGCAATAATCGCGAAAGCGTGCGGCGTCGAGCAGCGTATCGAGTGTGCTGCGCAAGGTGTCGCGCTCCGTCAGTGCTTGATTTGTCATTGTCATCCTTGCTCTCATAACGTCTTCATTGCTTTGGCGGACCCATGCTGCGTCATTTTTGGCTGATTTTCGCTCAAGCGGTGACGGTGTGCGCCGCTGCCTGGTTTGTGGTGGTCACGTTCAAACCGGGCTGGGTGGGGCTACCCGCCGGGTCCGCGCCAGCCGGGGCTGCGGCCAGCGCCACGCCTGCATCCCCAGGGTCAGCCGCCGTCACCCTGACCCAATCAGCGCCGGCTGCGGCGCAAGATGGCGCCAAACCCGGTTTTGCTGACGCCGCCAAAAAGGCGATGCCAGCCGTGGTGAATATTTTTACGGCGAAGGAAATCAAGACACCGCGCCACCCGTTTCAGGACGACCCGCTGTTCCGCCATTTTTTCGGACGCGAACTCGACCGCCGCGACGGCGGCCAGGGCAACGGCTCAACCCGCCGCTCGTCCAGTCTGGGCAGCGGCGTCATCGTCGGCCCCGAAGGCTATGTGCTGACCAACTATCACGTGATCGAGTCAGCCGATGAAATCGAAGTGCTGCTCGCCGATGGCCGCCGCGCTGCCGCCAAGATCGTCGGCGGCGACCCCGACACCGATCTGGCGGTGGTCAAAATTGATCTGCCCAACGTGCCCAGCATCGTGTTCGGCCGGCCCGAGACCGCGCGCGTCGGTGACGTGGTGCTGGCCATCGGCAATCCATTTGGTGTCGGGCAGACCGTGACGATGGGCATCGTGTCTGCGCTCGGGCGCTCACACCTCGGCATCAACACGTTTGAAAATTTCATCCAGACCGACGCCGCCATCAACCCGGGCAACTCGGGCGGCGCGCTGGTCGATGCACAGGGCAATCTGCTTGGCATCAACACCGCGATTTACTCGCGCTCGGGCGGCTCGCTCGGCATCGGCTTTGCGATTCCGGCCAACATGGCCAAGAGCATCATGGAGCAGATCATCGCCGGCGGCAGCGTCACGCGCGGCTGGATCGGGGTCGAGATTCAGGAGATCACGCCGGAGCTGGCCGAGTCGTTCAAGCTGCCCAAAGTGCCAAGCGGACCAAACGGGCCGAGCGGACAGAACGCCGCACCGGGCACAGCGCGCGGCGCAATCATTGCCGGCGTGATGCGCGGCGGCCCGGCCGACCAGGCCGGCGTGCGCCCGGGGGACGTGTTGCTGGAGATCGGCGGCAAACCGGTGAGCGATTCACCCGGCATGCTCAATCTGATTGCACAGTTGAAACCCGGTGAAAAAGCCAGCCTCACCCTGTTGCGCGCGGGGAAAAATATTGAACTCGCCGTGCTGATCGGCCAGCGCCCGAAACCGCAGCCGCGCCCGCGTGGCGGCAACGGCGACAACTGAGTTGGCCGGCACCGGCCTGCGGCACGTTTTTTCGAAGCGTATAATCCGCGCCCCGCCCTCACTGCTTAAAATTTAAGCAGTGCAAAAACGCAACACCTCAGAGCGACTGTCTTGACATTCATGCGCATTGGTTCCCACACACTGCCGAACAATTTGTTCGCCGCCCCGATGGCGGGTGTGACGGACCGGCCGTTCCGGCAATTGGTCAAGCGGCTCGGCGCAGGCTATGCCGTGTCGGAGATGGTGGCCTCGAACACTGCGCTCTACGGCAGCGAGAAATCGAAGAAGCGCATGGACCACACCGGTGAGTCTGCGCCGGTCGCGGTGCAAATTGCCGGGGCCGAACCGGCCATGATGGCCGAGGCCGCGCGCGTGAATGTGGATCGCGGCGCGCAGATTATCGATATCAACATGGGCTGCCCGGCCAAGAAGGTATGCAACAAGTGGGCGGGATCGGCGCTGCTGACCAATGAGCAATTGGTCGGTGAAATTCTGGATGCAGTGGTTGGCGCGGTATCGGCTGGCCCAAACCCGGTGCCGGTCACGCTCAAATTTCGCACCGGCTGGAACCTGGAGAACCGCAATGCGCTGCGCATCGCGCGCATGGCCGAGAGTGCCGGTATTCAGATGCTGACACTGCATGGCCGCACCCGCGCCTGCGGCTATAAGGGTGCGGCGGAATACGAGACGATTTGCGCGGTCAAGCAGGCGGTGTCGATTCCGGTGGTGGCCAATGGCGACATCGACTCGCCGCAAAAAGCAGGTGAGGTGCTGCGCGCCACCGGTGCCGACGCGCTGATGATCGGCCGCGCTGCGCAGGGCCGGCCGTGGATCTTTCGCGAGATTGCGCACTATCTGAAACACGGCACGCTGCTGCCGGCGCCGCGCATTGCCGAGGTGCGCGAGGTACTGACCGCGCACCTGCTCGACCACTACGCGTTTCACGGTGAATACCAGGGCGTGCGCATCGCGCGCAAGCACATCATCTGGTACACCAAGGGGCTGGCTGGCTCGCACACATTCCGCCAGCACATGAATACACTTGACACCACGGACGGGCAGTTGCACGCAGTCCATCAGTTTTTTGAACAACAGTTGATCCACCACGACCGGCTTCAGTACGAAGCGCTGCCCGTCTCGCCGATGCAACCGCCAATGCAATACGTGGCGGCGGGTGACAGCGCCAACGACAGCGCCGGCGATGACGCGGACAGCAAGAGGAAGAGGCAACCAGAGGCGGCGCCAGCCGCTTTGATTTTGGAGGAAATTGCCGCATGAGCAAGAGTGAGAAGTACAGCGAAATCACCGAATGTGTAAGGAAAAATCTGGACAAGTATTTCCGTGATCTCGACGGTGCCAAACCGAACCCGGTCTACGACATGGTGCTGCACGCGGTTGAAAAGCCGATGATCGAAATTGTGTTGCGCGAGGCGCTCGGCAATCAAACCGCCGCGTCGGAAATTCTGGGCATCAACCGCAATACCTTGCGCAAGAAAATGCAGTTACACAAGATCAAATAGTCCGGGCCCGCATCCCCCCTCCCCCCTTTCGTTCCTCTCGCGTTCCTCTCGCGTTCCTCCCTCGCTCCCTTCGCGTTCCCCGTTGGTTCCCTTCCCGCCCCGCTTCCACGGCACACCGGCTGCGATCCCATGACCATGCATCAAGCACTGCTTTCAGTGTCCGACAAGACCGGCATCGTCGAATTCGCCCGCGCGCTGCACCAGCGCGGCGTGCGCTTGCTCTCGACAGGGGGCACCGCCAAAGTGCTGCGCGACAACGAAATCCCGGTGATCGAGGTGTCGGACTACACCGGCTTTCCCGAGATGCTCGATGGCCGCGTCAAAACCCTGCATCCGAAGATCCACGGCGCGCTGCTCGGCCGCCGTTCGCTGCCCGAGCATGTTGCCAAAATGCGCGAGCACGGCATCGAGAACATTGATCTGGTGTGCGTCAATCTGTATCCATTCTCCCAGACCATTGCCAAGCCGGACTGCACGCTCGAAGACGCGATTGAAAACATCGACATCGGCGGCCCGGCCATGATCCGCTCGGCAGCAAAAAATTGGGAACACGTCACCGTCATCGTTGACCCGGCCGACTACGCAGGCGTGCTCGACGAGATGGCGGCACACGACGGCGTGACCAAGCGCGAGACCCGCTTTGCGCTCGCCGCCAAGGTCTATTCACACACCGCCGCCTATGACGGTGCGATCAGCAGTTACCTCACGTCGATCAGCGCGCCCACTGCAGCAACCTTTCCGGCAGCCGCCACCGCCGATGCGCCGCTGGCCCCCGCACCCGCGCCGGTGCGCAGCGATTACCCCGCCATCCTCAACCTGCAATTTGCCAAAGTGCAGGAGATGCGCTACGGCGAAAACCCGCACCAGAGCGCGGCGTTTTACCGCGAGGCCGCGCCCGCGCCCGGTGCACTCGCCGGGTACACGCAATTGCAGGGCAAAGAACTGTCGTACAACAACATCGGTGACGCCGACGCTGCGTGGGAATGCGTCAAAAGTTTTGACGCGGCGTCCGGCGCGTCGGCCTGTGTCATCGTCAAGCACGCCAACCCCTGCGGCGTGGCGATTGGACTGAACCCGCTCGACGCTTACGCGAAAGCACTCAAGACCGACCCCACCTCAGCGTTCGGCGGCATCATCGCCTTCAACCGCATGCTCGACGGCGCAGCCGCCGAAGCGGTAGCCAAACAGTTTGTCGAAGTTGTGATCGCCACCAGCTACGACGCGCGCGCACGCGAGATTTTTGCGGCCAAACAAAACGTGCGCCTGCTCTCGGTGCCGATTGCCGCCGGGCAAAACCGCTACGACATCAAACGCGTCGGCGGCGGTGTGCTGGTGCAGTCGCCCGACACCAAAAACGTGCAGCAGCCTGAATTGAAAGTCGTGACCAAACGCGCGCCCACGGTGTCCGAAATGGCCGACCTGATGTTCGCCTGGCGCGTCGCCAAATTCGTCAAGTCCAACGCCATCGTATTTTGCGGCGGCGGCATGACGCTCGGCGTCGGTGCCGGCCAAATGAGCCGGGTCGATTCGACCCGCATTGGCGCCATCAAGGCACAAAACGCCGGCCTGTCGCTGGCCGGTTCAGTGGTCGCATCCGACGCCTTTTTCCCGTTTCGCGATGGCCTCGATGTGGTTGCCGAAGCGGGTGCGAAGGCAGTGATCCAGCCCGGCGGCTCGATGCGCGATGATGAAGTGATTGCCGCTGCCAACGAGCACGGCATCGCGATGGTCACTACCGGCATTCGCCACTTCCGCCATTGAACCCGAGCGCAGTCCGCCGCACGCTGCCAACTACTCGCACCCATGCGCATCCTCGGTATTGACCCCGGACTGCGCGCCACCGGCTACGGCGTCATCGAAGCGCACGGCACCCAGCTCGCGTATGTGGCGAGCGGCACCGTGCGGATTGCCTCTGCGGATCAATTGCCGCTGCGCCTCAAGGCAATTCTCGACGGCCTCGCCGAAGTCATCGCCACCTATCAACCAGCGATTGCGGTGATCGAAAAAGTCTTCGTCAACACCAACCCGCAATCGACGCTGCTGCTGGGGCAAGCACGCGGCGCGGCGATCTGCGCGCTGGTCACCGCGAATTTACCGGTCTCTGAATACACCGCGCTGCAAATCAAGCAAGCCGTGGCCGGCCACGGCAAGGCGCAAAAAAGCGCGGTGCAGGAAATGGTGCGGCGCTTGCTCAAACTCTCCGGCACGCCCAGCCCCGACTCAGCCGACGCACTTGCCGCCGCGATTTGCCACACCAACCACATGGGCGCTGCGGCTGCGGCGAATGGGCAGCTCGCGCGGCTTGGCCTGAAAGTCAAACGCGGGCGTCTGGTTTGAATTTGGCACTGGCTCCAGAGCCGCTCCCACCAACGATTGCGGCTGGTCATTGGCCGGTTAACCGCTCCCAGAGCGGCTCTTGGCGGCATGCATAAGAAAATTTGTGCCGTTTGAGGCCGTACAGTAGTTGCCCACAAGGGCACTGCTAAACTGACACGCATGATTGGCCGCCTCACCGGAACCCTGCTCGAAAAAAATCCGCCGCATGTGCTGATCGACTGCGGCGGCGTTGGCTACGAGGCCGATGTGCCGATGTCAACGCTCTACGGCCTGCCCGACGCGGGCGGCAAGGTGACGCTGTTCACCCAATTGATCGTGCGCGAAGACGCGCATCTGCTTTACGGCTTTGCCACCACGCAGGAGCGCGAGGCGTTCCGCCAGCTCACCAAAATTTCCGGCGTCGGCCCGCGCACGGCGCTCGCGGTGTTGTCGGGGATGTCGGTCGCCGAACTCGCACAAGCGGTGACGATGCAGGAAGCCGGACGCCTCACCAAAGTGCCCGGCATCGGCAAGAAAACCGCCGAGCGCCTGCTGCTCGAACTCAAGGGCAAGCTCGGCGCTGATTTGAGTTCCGTGATCGACATCAACCGCCCCGCGCCGGCCGGCAACGATGTGCTTAACGCATTGCTCGCACTTGGTTACAGCGACAAGGAAGCCCTGCTCGCCATCAAACAAGTGCCTGAGGGATTGTCGGTGTCCGAAGGCATCCGCCACGCGTTGCGCTGGTTGTCTAAAGCATGAATCCTCAACCGTTTTCGCGCTGATGTATGGCCATCGAACCTGACCGCCTCACCTCGACCAGCGCTTCGCTCACCGGCGCGGATCGCATCATCTCGGCCGCGCCCGAGTCGCGCCAGGAACAAGCCTTCGAGCGCGCGCTGCGCCCGAAGATGCTCGATCAATACATCGGCCAGGAGAAGGTGCGCGAGAAGCTGTCGATCTTTATTGAGGCCTCGCGCAAGCGTAAAGAAGCGCTCGATCACGTGCTGCTGTTTGGCCCGCCGGGCTTGGGCAAGACCACACTGGCGCACATCATTGCGCATGAGATGGGGGTCAACCTGCGCCAGACTTCCGGCCCGGTGCTGGAGCGCGCCGGTGATCTGGCGGCGCTGCTGACCAACCTCGAAGCCAACGATGTGCTGTTCATCGACGAAATTCACCGCTTGTCACCAGTGGTGGAAGAAATTCTGTATCCGGCACTCGAAGATTTCAAGATCGACATCATGATCGGCGAAGGGCCGGCCGCGCGCTCGGTCAAGCTCGATTTGCAGCCGTTCACGCTGATCGGCGCGACCACCCGCGCGGGCATGTTGACCAATCCCTTGCGCGACCGCTTCGGCATCGTCGAGCGGTTGGAGTTTTATTCACCGGAAGAGTTGACGCGCATCGTCAAACGCTCGGCGGCGCTGCTCAAGGTCGAGACGCATGACGACGGCGCGTTTGAGATCGCCAAGCGCTCACGCGGCACGCCGCGTATTGCCAACCGTCTGCTGCGCCGCGTGCGCGATTACACCGACGTGCGCGCCGACGGTACCGTCAGCCGCGCGGTGGCCGACCTTGCGCTCAAGATGCTCGATGTCGATGCAATTGGCCTGGACATGATGGACCGCAAACTGCTTTCCGCGATCATTGAGAAATTTGCCGGCGGGCCGGTCGGTCTCGACAACGTGGCCGCCGCGATTGGCGAAGAGTCCGACACGATTGAAGACGTGCTCGAACCCTATTTGATCCAGCAGGGTTATCTGCAGCGCACCCCGCGCGGGCGCGTCGCGACAGTGCTGGCCTACCGCCACTTCGGCATCACGCCGCCGGCCGCACCGCCGAATCAGGATTTGTTCTGAGGGTCTTGCCCGGCCGCACGGGCAGTCGCTCTGGCGATCTGGCAGTATTTTTGTGACGGCTTAACCCCGCTGGGGCAGCAAGTGCGTTTGCAGTGCTGGGGGCGGATGCCGCAGCGGTGCGCAGGCGCACTGTTGCAGCATCAGGGTTTGCCCCAACCGGGGTTAACCCGCACCCACTGCAACCATTTGACCGGCTGTGCGTTCTACTGCTCACACCGGCAGATTGACTCTAGAGGAGGGACTCATGTCCGCACTGATACCGGCATTCACGTTCATGCATGCCGCCGCACGCGGCACCAGGTTCAAGACGTTGGGCAAGCTGGCGGCGGCATCCGCTTTGCTCGCCTGCACCGGCCACGCTGCCGCGTTCTGCGGCTTCTATGTCGGCAAGGCCGATGCCAGCTTGTTCAACCAAGCCTCCAAGGTGGTGATGGTGCGCGACGGTGACCGCACCACCATCAACATGCTCAACGACTATCAGGGCGACCTGAAAGAGTTTGCGCTGGTGGTGCCGGTGCCCGAGGTGTTGAAGAAGGAGCAGGTGCGCACGCCGCACAAGGTGTTGTTTGACCGGCTCGATGCCTACTCCGCACCAAGGCTGGCGGAGTATTTCGATCCGGATCCGTGTGCGCCACGCAGCGCAGAAATGCGCATGCAGATGGCACCGCAAGCGATGGCGGCAGCCAAACCGGCAATGCGCGAAGACTCCGCCCGCAAGCTCGGCGTCACCATCGAAGCCGAATACACCGTCGGTGCTTACGACATCGTGATCCTCGGCGCGAAGGAGTCCGATGGGCTGGAGACTTGGCTCACGCAGAGCGGCTACCGCATCCCGCAAGGCGCGTCCAAAGCGCTCGCGCCCTACATCCGCCAGGGCATGAAATTTTTTGTCGCCAAGGTCAACCTCGAAGAGCAGGCCAAGACCGGCTCCAACTTTTTGAGTCCGCTGGCGTTCTCGTTCAAGAGCGAAAAATTCATGCTGCCGATCCGCCTCGGCATGGTCAACGCCAACGGCCCGCAAGACTTGGTGGTGTGGATGTTGACCCCCAAGGGCCGCGTCGAGACCACCAACTATCGCACCGTCAAACTGCCGGCCAACATGGACATTCCGGCGTACATCAA
>JANOYK010000481.1:0-2609 GCA_031428855.1 Burkholderiales bacterium
CGTTGACGCACTTCTTCTACCGTGCGCTCGATGCCCTTGGCATATTTCTCGATCAGCACTTCGCCGGAGATTTCTTGCTCGGGCATGGACGATATTTTGGGAAGTTGTTGCAAATCAATGGTTTCCATAATCTTCCTCAAGTAGTTATGCAATCAGCATACGCTTCAAAAATTCAAATGAAAAGCCCCCACCGATAGTGGCTTCGGACAGGGGTTTGCAGGCACGCGGGCCTGCGAGGCGCATGGAATGGCGCTGTTGGCCGATAGGGGCCGGAAAGGCTTGTGTACCAAGGGTTTCGGGCAGGTTTGCTGGCGGGTTTGAGCCCGATGCCGACGGGGATTTCACGCGTCCGCTGCCCGGTAAAACCGGCTTGGAGGGCTGCATTTTAATCCAGTGCGGGTGATGTTGGCTCGGGTGCCGCAGGGCGCAGCGCCACCCCGTGTGGGACCCGGCGGCATCCTGCGGCAGCATCCAGAGGGACACGCCGGCAACCCCAGCGATGGCGCAAAGGACGGTATATTCACCGCCTCCTGTTTCGCTCAGCCGGTACACGCTATGGCATCCGCACGCAAAAGCTTTTTCTGGGCCGACCTCACCGCGCGCGATTTTGCGCGGCTGGACTGCCGGGATGGCCGTGCCATGATGCGATGATGCCGTTTGCCGGCTGCGCGTAAACACGCGCACCTACATTGACGAGGAGCACCAGAATGAATACCAGCGCAAGCACAGGCATGAGCACGAACACAGGCACAAGCACAGGCACAAGCACAGGCACAAGCACAGGCACCGGCATCGGCACAAGCACCGGCACCGGCACCGGCGCGAGCACCGGGCAACCACTGGCCCGTTACGCCGCCAAAAAGCGCGTGGGCGATTTCATCTTCATGTCGGGGGTGATCGCGGTCGATCCGCAATCGGGCAGCGTGGTGTCGCGCTATGCCGATGTGCCGGCCGAGGCGCGGCGCGCGCTCGGTGAGACCGGCGAGTTATCGGTCGACGTGTTTGAAGCCCCGGCACTGACCCAAAGCTGGTTCGTGCTCAACCGCATCAAGACCATGATCGAGGAAGAAGGTGGCAGCATGGCCGACGTGTTCAAGCTGGTGCAATACTTCCGCGACCTGCGCCATTACCCGCACTACAACCGCGTGCGCAAGCTGTTTTATCCGGATGCGCCGCCGGTATCAACCATCGTCGAAGTGTCACGCATGCTGCCGTCGGATGCGGTGTTGATCGAGGTCGAAGGCACGGCCTATTTGCCGCGCGCCTGAGAGGCGCATGGTGCCGCGCGCCTGAGAGGCGCATGGATAGCCATTCTGCGAGGGCATTGGCCTAAGCGCCTTGCGCACCAAGGGTTTCAGGCCACCGGCAACAAGCCGTGTGCGCGCCGCCGCCTCACTCCGCCTGAATATTCAGGCTCTTCACAATTTTGTCCCAGCGCGCGAACTCGGCGGTGACGAAATTGCCCACCGCCTGCGGGTTGCCAGTGCCCTCGGCAATCGATCCGATTGAGAGCAGGCGTTCCACCACTTCCGGCGTGCGCAGGATGCGGTCGAGTTCGCGGTTGATGCGCGTCACCGCTTCGGGCGGCGTGCCGGTGGGCGCAAACAAAATATTCCAGCCGGTGTATTCGAACCCGGCGAAGCTGTCGCCGATCGGTGGCGTGTCAGGCAGCATCGGCAGGCGCTGTGGTGTGCTCACCGCCAGCGCGGTGATGCGGCCAGCCTTGATCTGCGGGATCAATGCGGCAGACGGCAGGCACAGCAACAAGATGCGCCCGCCGATGGCGTCCTGAATCGCCTCCGGGGCTTTTTGATACGGCACTTGGGTGAGCTTGACGTTGGCGAGTGACCCCAGCATGTCAGCCAGCATGCCGGAGAAGGTCTTGGGGCCTTCGGTGCCAATCGACACTTTGTCGGGTTGCGCCTTGGCCAGCGCGAGCGCCTCGGCCAGCGTCTTCACATTGGCCGATGGGCTGGCCGCAATCAGGAACGGGCTTTTGCCGATCATCGCGACCGGCATGAATTCCTTTTTCGGGTCATATGGCAGGGTTTTGAAGGTGTAGGTGTTGGTGACAATCGCGGCGGTGGTGCCGTAATAAAAGGTGTAGCCGTCGGGCGCCGACTTGGCGGCTGCCTGCGCGCCGATCACGTTTTGGCCGCCGGGGCGGTTCTCGATGATGATGGGTTGGCCGATAGCCTTCGAGAGATGCTCAGCGACATAGCGCGAAATCACATCGGGGCCGGAGCCGGCTGGTTGCGACAGGATCCATTTGACCGGCTTGGTGGGCCAGGCTTGCGCGTGGGCGAGTTGCGGCACTGCGGCGGTCAGCGCGAGCAGTGTGGTGGCGATCAAACGGTTCATCGGGGTTCTCCTCAGTGTGTTCGTGCGGATGGCATCAGAGGCGCAGCGCAGCGGCCCAAGTGGTGGCGAGTGATGCGAGTTGCGATGGGTTGGATGCTACGCCATAGACATAGTGGTCGGGGCGCACCAGTGCGGCGATGACGGCGTGCTTGGCGAACCAGGCTGCGGCGATGCCGTCCTGCTCCATGAAACCGCCCACGCCAAAGCGCACCACCTGTGCGCCGCAGACGGCGGCGGCCTCGTGTGCG
>JANOYK010000482.1:0-1734 GCA_031428855.1 Burkholderiales bacterium
GCGCGGCTGCTGATGAAGTCGATGCGGCTGACTGCTTCGTTGTGCTCGCGGATGTAGTCGTAGCTTTTGGTGCTGCCGGCGTGGTTGTTGAACGCGACGCACGGGCTGATGACATCGAGAAACGCGGCGCCCTGATGGGCTAAAGCGCCTTTGATGAGCGGCACCAGTTGGCGCTTGTCGCCAGAGAAACTGCGGCCTACATAGGTGGCACCGAGCAGCAGCGCGAGTGATGCCATATCGACCGGAGAGTCGGTGTTGGCGATGCCCTTCTTTGACTTCGAGCCTTGGTCAGCGGTGGCGGAGAACTGGCCTTTGGTGAGGCCATAGACGCCGTTGTTCTCAACGATGTAGGTCATGTTGACGCCGCGGCGCATGACGTGGGCGAACTGGCCGATGCCGATCGAGGCGGAGTCGCCGTCGCCGGAGACGCCAAGGTAAATCAACTCGCGGTTGGCGAGGTTGGCACCGGTGAGCACCGAGGGCATGCGGCCATGCACGGTGTTGAAGCCGTGCGAGTTGCCGAGAAAATAATCAGGCGTTTTCGACGAGCAGCCGATGCCGGACAGCTTGGCGACGCGGTGCGGCTGGAGGTCGAGCTCCCACGCCGCCTGGATGATGGCGGCCGAGATCGAGTCGTGGCCGCAGCCGGCGCACAGGGTGCTGATCTTGCCTTCGTAGTCGCGCCGGGTGTAACCGGCCTTGTTTTTGACGAGGGTCGGGTGATGCAGGGTGGGTTTGGTGATGTAGGTCATACGGCTTCCTTGCCCTTGCGAATCGGGACGACGTTAAGGCCCGCTTGTAAGTCCACGGCACGGTCCGCGATCTCGCGCGTGATGAAGCGCGCTGTCACTGGTGTGCCGTCGTAATTGAGCACGGCGACCAGCTTGGCCGGGTTGATGTTGAGTTCATTGATGAGCATGGAGCGCATCTGGCCATCGCGGTTTTGTTCGACCACGAACACGGTGTCGTGGGCGTTGATGAACGCCGCCACTGAATCGGGAAACGGGAAGGCGCGAAGACGCATTAAGTCAACGTGGATTTTTTGTTCTTCGAGCGCGTCGTAGGCTTCGTTCATGGCCGGGCTGGTCGAGCCGAAATAGAGCGCGCCCAGTTTGGTCTTGTGCGAGGCCTTGCGCTCGACCGGTTGCGGCACCAGTTTTTTGGCGGTGTTGAATTTTTTGAGCAGGCGCTGCACGTTGTAGAGATAGTCCGGCCCGGCTTCGGAGTAGCGCGCGTAGGCATCCTTGGTGGTGCCGCGCGTGAAGTAGCCGCCCTTGGTGGGGTGGGTGCCAGGGTAGGTGCGGAACGGCACGCCGTCGCCATCGACATCGAGATAGCGGCCGAATTCTTTGCCGCTCTCGAGCAACTCATACGTCATGATCTTGCCGCGGTCGTACTCGCGCGCATCGTCCCACTTGAACGGTTTGCACAGACGCTGGTTCATGCCGATGTCGAGATCGGTCATCAGGAACACCGGCGTTTGCAGGCGGTCAGCCAGGTCGAGCGAGGCGGCGCTGAATTCAAAGCACTCGTGCGGGTCTTCCGGCAGCAGCAGGATGTGCTTGGTGTCGCCGTGGCCGGCGTAGGCGCTCGACAACAGGTCAGCCTGCTGGGTGCGCGTCGGCATGCCGGTCGATGGTCCGCCGCGCTGCACGTTGACGATGGTGACCGGAATCTCGGCGAAGTAAGCCAAGCCGATGAATTCGGTCATCAGCGAGACACCGGGGCCGGAGG
>JANOYK010000483.1:0-2289 GCA_031428855.1 Burkholderiales bacterium
AGCGGGTTTCAGACGGTTGAGGTGGAGAGATTTCATCCCGCCGCCGTCAACGCTTGATGGCTGGCGCATTGAACTCGGCGCCGTTGGCATTGCGCGCGAGAAACATGGTGATGGCAATCGACGCATCCGAGGTGAACTCCAGCTCGGGGAAGCGCTGCTGGCGGAAGCAATCAAACAAGCGCCATTGAAACGTGCGCAGCTCGCCTTGCGAGACGCGGTAGGCCGGCCAGGTGGTGTAGGCGCGCTGTGCGTCTTTCGGCTCGGACAGATTGGGCAGGTCTTGCAGGCGGATGCGCTTGCCTGACTCGGAGTGGCAGGTGGCGCAGGAAAAATCATGGGTGCCGCCGCGGAAGAAAAACATCTTCTTGCCCATCTCGTAAGACTCGCGCTCCTTGCTGTGGCCGGCTGCGACATTCATCTTCACGCCTTTAGATTCGGAGGTGACGTAGGCCACCAGCGCCTCGTTGTCAGAGCGCTCCGCGCTGCCATTGCCAAACGGGCGCGCCTTGGCCTGCTCCGGCGTCAGGCCTTGCAGGGTGACACGGCAATGCACCAGACGGGCTTCGAGGTCCATCACGCGGCCAGCGTCGGCAAACCAGCGCGGCAGCTCGGCATAGGCCCCCTTGACCACGCCCGCTCCGCGCCCAAGATCACAGGCTTCGAGCGACGCGTAATAGGGGCCGGCTTTTTTCTTCCACAAATCTTCGCCGCGCGCTTCCCACAACTCGGCCGGGTTGCCGTCGGCCAGGGCCTGCCGGTACTCCTCGATTTTTTTGATGGTGTCGGCACCGGCCTGCGCGAATGCTGCTGAAGGCAGCATCAAGCACAGCGCGAGTGGCGCGGCGAGCAGGGCGGCGCGCCCGGCCAGAGTGAATCTTTCAAGCATGGTGTCTCCTTCGTTTTGGGGTGCCGCCGGTGTGCGCCCGGCTTGCGGTGTGGTGTGGTGCATCACGCCTGCCGGGATGGGCGCTGCCGCTGGCACAGCGCTCATCCCGCCAGCATCACGGCGCGATGGTTGCTTCGTCGGTGCGCTTGTCGCCCTTGTTGTCAATCCAGCTTACCTGCACCTTGTCACCGGCCTTGCCACCGGAAAACTGGAACTGCAAATACGGATTTTTGGAAATCGCCGGACCCCACTCGGCAGCGAGCACGGTCTTGCCGTTGTGGGAGGCGGTGACTTCCTGGATGAAGTGCGCGGGGATCAGCTTGCCGGTGCTGTCTTTGCGCTGCCCGGTTTCCATCTCGTGGCTCATCAATACCCGGACGACGGTCTTTTCGCCTTCAATTTTTGCGCGGATGCGCATCGGATCTGCCATAGTGTTCTCCTGTGTGGTGCTGGGTGTGCTGTGTGGTGCTGTGTGGTGTATCGGGGGAGTTGTGCCTGACCGCAGCGCGGCTTAGCCGCCGCAGCCGCCGAGCGTGACCTTGATCTCGCGCGTGGCGATGAAATATTTGCCATCGGCCTTGATGAGCGCATGCACCTGCGAGGTCTCGCCCATCTTGACGCGCGTGCCGACGCTGGGGTCGGTGCCGGGTGGAATCGTGAAGGTGGCGCTGAGCGCGCTCGGATTCTTCTCGACCAGAATCGAAATCGATTCGGTCTTGGGCAGGTTGCTGGTCACCGAGACTGGCACCACTGCGCCGTTTTCGGCAATCTCGGGGGTGGAACCCCAGCTCACGTCTTTGGTCGGCGTCACACTAGCGCCGCCCAAGCCCTTGAGCACGGCGTCCACATTCTTGCCGGCGAACGCAGCCTGATTCCAGGCGGCGTGGGCGGTGCCTGGCTTGACCAGGCCAGCAGCCACAAACAGACCGAAGATGGCGGTCGCACTGCCAGCCTTGAGGGCTTCGCGGCGCTTCATATCACATTGCTTCATGGTGGTTCTCCTTGACGTTGATTCCAACAATTTTACGTGACGCCCTATTTAAGTGACGCCCTATTGCGGCGGCGTCCCCTTCATGATCCATTTGGCCAGCAGCGCAGCTTCGCCTGCATTCAACGCAGCCGACGGCGGCATCGGTATCGCGCCCCACACGCCCTGGCCACCGTTGCGGATTTTGCCGGCCAGATAGGCTTCGGCCTTGGCATCGCCCTTGTATTTTGCGGCGATTTCGCTAAAGCCCGGGCCGACCACCTTGCGCTCCAGACCGTGACAGGCGAGGCAGGTGCCTTTGTTGGCGGTGTCTTTGATGCCGGCAAATTCGGATGGCGGTTTGGCTGCTGGCTTGGCTGCTGCTGCGGCGGCAGATGCCGCTGAGGCAACGGGGGTTGATGCGCCGGCCGGCGCT
>JANOYK010000484.1:0-2851 GCA_031428855.1 Burkholderiales bacterium
CCCTGCTCGGTGACGAAGTGCCGGTGCATCTCGAATTCATCCGCAACCGCGACGGCCTGATGATCTGCTCCGGCCTGCAACTGGTGCGCTACCGCGACGATGCGCGTCTCAACCAGATCATGCAGATCCACCGCGATCACGGTGTCACCATCAATAACCCGCACGTGTATGTGGTCGAAGACGGCAAGCAGGGCCAGGTCAATCCGGATGCGGTAGCGGCAAAGATGCGTTTCGATCCGGCCGGGCTGCTCAACCCGGGCAAGCTGCGCGCGTGGAGCCAGCGTGAACAGATCATGGCCGACGTCGCGGCGGGGCGCATCACCTTGACGCCGTTACCGCCGTTTTAGGCGCGGTTTTTTCAATTCCGCCGGCCGGAAAGCTTTGGCACCAGCGGTTCTTGCCGGCAATGCAGCCGGAAACCCTCTTCCACCAACGGTTTCAGGCTTGTGGCCTATGCCGGTTTGGCGCTGCCGGTGCGGTTACCAGCGCTGCCGTTTGCCCAGTGCCGGGCGCTGGCGCGTCTGCGCCCTCATAACGACGCGCTATGCCTTTGCCGGCCCGCTTGGCCTGATACATCGCCTGATCGGCGTGGCGCAGCAGGGCGGCTTCTTCGTTGGCATCGCCGGGGAACACGGCGTAGCCGACGCTGGCGCCGATGCGCGCCTTCTTGGGTTCACCGCTTTGCTCGCCGCCGCTTTGAAATAGCGTGAACGGCTGTTGCGCCAGCGCGACGATTTTATGCGCCAG
The DNA here is from genome assembly GCA_031428855.1 of Burkholderiales bacterium. Classification (GTDB taxonomy): domain Bacteria; phylum Pseudomonadota; class Gammaproteobacteria; order Burkholderiales; family JAEUOS01; genus CANJDH01. The sequence goes on from JANOYK010000484.1 coordinate 748, forward strand.
CACACCCGCATCTTCGACGTGATCCTGGCCGCTGGCCAGCACGGCGAATTCGTCACCGCCGATGCGCGCCACCAAGTCGCTGGCGCGCACGGCATCGTTGAGACGCTCGGCAAACTGCGTCAGCAGCGTGTCACCAGCCGGGTGGCCCAGGCTATCGTTGACCTGTTTGAAGCCATCGAGGTCAATCAGGTAAAGCACGCAGTGGCTGCCATCGCGCCGCGCACGCGCCAGCTCGGCGGTGAGGCGTTCGTCAAACGCACGCCGGTTCGCCAGCCTGGTCAGCGTGTCTTTGCGCGCGAGCTGCAGCAGTTCCTGCTCACGCTGTTCGAGCAGGGAGTTGGCGTTCGACAGCGCGACGGTGCGCTCGAGCACCCGCTGCTCCAGTTCACGCTCGTGCAGCTTGATGGTGTTGAGCGATGCATCCTTGAGGCGCAGCGCCTCGGCCTGCGCCTGCTCGGTCTGCGAGCGGTACAGCAGCATGCGGCCGGTCAGTGCCCACGCCAGCAGCAGCACTTCCAGCAGTGAGCACAATTGCACGCCGTGGGTGGTCCAGAAGGAGGCAGGCAACTGGCCGAATATTTGCAGCGTGAAGATGGCTGACCCCGCCAGCAGCGGCACCCAGGACAGCACAAACATGCGCGCCGGCGGATAGCTGCGCCAGAGCCGCAGCCCCGCTGCCAGCGCCAGCGAAAAGGCCAGCAGGCCAAGCGGGAAGACGGCCATGCTGAGTGCGCGGTAGCCAATCAGGCCGGCCGCGTAGGCACCAGCGCTCAAAAACGCCAGCCACGCCAGCACCCGCAGTGCCATATCGAGTGATGGCACCTGCGCACGCAGCGAAAAAAAATGGCGCACGAATTGCGCGCCGAACCCGGCTGACAGCGTCAACATCACCGGCGGCGACAAATGATTCCAGCCGGTGCTGTCCGGCCACAGATACCAGCCCGCCATGCCGTGAACGATGAGTGGACTGAGACCAAAGGTGGTGACGTAGGCACCGTAGAGCAGATAGACCGGATCGCGCAGGCGCACATAGACCACCAATGCCAGCAGGAGCAGCGTCAACAGCAGGCCGGCGTAGGCGCTATGGAAGGCGTGGCGGCGCGCCTCATGCTCCACAAAGTGCGGCGCCTGCCACAGTTGCAGCGGGAGGTTGGCGCTGCCTTCCGTGGTCACCCGCAACAACAGCGTGTAGCCTGCATCCGGGTTCAGATGCAGGCGTGTGGCGAGAGCGCGGCCGGGCAGGCTGCGCTGCGCCTGCGGTGTGTGGTCGCCGAGTATTTCGAGCGGTGGCCCGATCCGGCCGGCGTCGTGCGAGGGCGAGGGCGAGGGCGAGGGGCTCGCACTGGCCGCGCCGCCATCGTGCGGCCCGGCCAGATACACCTCGACCCGGTCCAGCGGCGGGTAGTCGATCACCAGCAGCCAATCGTGCGGCGCATCTGCGGTGCTGTGCAGGTCCAGCGCCAGCCATACCGGCGCCGGCACAAATCCCAGGTTTGAGGTGCGGCCCGCAGCCGGCGTGAAACGGCCGGCGCGCCACAACTGGCGCGCACGGTTGGCGTCAACCGCACCGCCGTAGTCAACGAAATAGGCGGCCCGCTCAAACAGGTCGAGCTGGGTGGCAGCCGCGTTGATCTGGACACCCTGGGCTGCCGCAAAAGACCCAGCGCAGAGCAAACAGACCAGAGTCAAGACACGGATGAAGGCACGCCACATGGGTTTATTGTAGCGTCGGCTTCCGGGCCAATGCGGCGAATGTTGTGCGAATGCTGTGCCGGTGTGGCCGCATGCCGCTGTGTAGCGCTCACAGGTTGCCGCCAGGTACGCCCGGCCGGTTTGCCACCCGCGCGCCGGTGGCGTAATCTTGCCGTCATGTTGTTTGAAACCCTGCTCGCCCATCTGAACCGCGCCACCCCATGCGTGTGGGTGAGCGTTGCTGCCACACAGGGTTCCACCCCGCGCGAGACCGGGGCCGGCATGGCGGTGACGCGCGATGCCCTTAGCGGCACCATCGGCGGCGGCCATCTCGAATTAAAAGCGGTGGAGCTTGCGCGCGAGTGGCTGAGGCTGGAAAAACCCGGGGCCACGCGCCGCCACTATCCGCTCG
>JANOYK010000485.1:0-3544 GCA_031428855.1 Burkholderiales bacterium
GGTGCGGCAGCGAATACAGGCCCCAGAACATGTCCGGCCCTTGCCCGGTGTTGGCCGCGACCGAAGCCTTGGGCTGTACGTCGTCCAAGGATTCATTGAGGATTTTCACTTCGACACCGGTGGCCTGGGTAAAAGCGGCCACCAGCTTCATGAAACTATCCTCTTCCGACTGCACAAAACGCTTCCAGCGCAGCAGTGTGATCTTGGCACCCTTCTCGGGTTTAAACGGCGAGGCTTGCGCCCAGGCCGAGGCGAAGGTGGCAAGGTTGACGCCTTCGAGCGCGGCGACGGATCCCAACGCTGCGGTGGTGCTCGACGATTGCAGAAATTTACGGCGGGTAAAGTGGACCATGAGTCTGTCTCCTGTTATTGGTGATGCCGTTGATGAACGATGGGAACTTGAGAGAACCGGAAATGCTGATAACACGAAAGACGCTGAGAGTACTGAGAATGCGGAAAACTTTGCGAAAACGGCACTGCTGCACTGCTGGCGGAATTACGCAATCAAACGCGCCCCGCTTGCTGCATCAAACAAATGGGCGCGCGCGGCGTCCGGCTTCAAACGAATCGTTGCGCCCGGCCTGAACTCATGCCGCTCACGAAACACGCTGGTCACTTCCACGCCAGCGATTTTGGTAAACACCTGCGTGTCAGCGCCGGTCGGCTCGACCACGATCACTTCGGTGGCCACACCGTCGCTGCCGCTGGCCATGTCGATATGCTCGGGGCGGGTGCCGTACACCACCTTCTGGCCCTCGGCGGCGCTGGCCTTGGCTGGCATTGGCAGCAGGATGCCGCCGGTGAGTTCCACCTGTGCGCCCTTGACGGTGCCGGGCAAAAAATTCATCGCCGGTGAGCCGATAAATCCCGCCACGAACTGATTGGCTGGGTGATCGTACAGCTCGAGCGGCGAGCCAATCTGCTCGACGATGCCATCTCGAATCACCACTATTTTGTCGGCAATGGTCTTGGGTTCGATCTGGTCGTGCGTAACGTAAATAGAGGTGGTTTTGAGGCGCTGATGCAGTTCCTTGATTTCGGTGCGCATGGCGACGCGCAGCTTGGCATCGAGGTTGGAGAGCGGCTCGTCAAACAGGAACACCTGCGGGTCACGCACGATGGCGCGGCCCATCGCCACGCGCTGGCGCTGCCCGCCCGAGAGCTGGCGCGGAAAGCGCTCCAGCAAGGGCTGCAAACCCAATATGTCAGCCGCTTTGGCGACGCGGTCTTCAATGATGGCCTTGTCTTTCTTGGCCAGCATCAGGGAAAACGCCATGTTCGCTTTGACCGTCATGTGCGGATAGAGCGCGTAATTTTGAAACACCATCGCGATGTCGCGCTCTTTGGGCGGCATGTTGTTGACCACTTTGTTGCCAATGCTGATCTCGCCGCCCGAAATTTCTTCGAGGCCCGCAATCATGCGCAGCAAAGTGGATTTGCCGCAGCCGGATGGGCCGACCAGGACGCAAAATTCACCGTCGGCAATGTCAACCGACACGCCCTTGATGATGTGAGATGAGCCAAAGTATTTTTGCACCTGGCTGATGGTGACTGATGCCATTGCGTCTCCTGGTTCATGACGCTGCAACCGCGTTGCGGCTGGCGTCACTTATTTTTGTGGAATTGACCGGATTTCCGTCCCAATTTCCGTCTCAATTTACGGCTAAAACCGCTGATACATTTTTGCTGCATTGCCAGATGCGGGCAAGCTGCAATCCAGCATTCTATCCCTGATGCGGCAGCGCGCCTCGACCCGCCGACGGGGATTGCCAGCGGGGTTACAAGCGATGGTTACAAGCAATGATTACAAGCGGCGCGTCACAAACTGAGGAGTCGCAAGTGGCGCCCGCGTCAACTCCTCGATCCGGATCGCTTCATTCCACTTCGCCATACGCTCGGAGCGCGCGAACGATCCCACTTTGAGTTGCCCGGCATTCCAGCCTATCGCCAGATGCGTAATCGAGACATCCTCGGTCTCGCCCGAGCGCGCCGAGACCAATGCGCTCATGCCATTGAGTTTGGCGGCGTCGAGCGCGGCTTTGGTTTCGGTCACGGTGCCAGCCTGATTGAGTTTAATCAGCGCGCTGTTGACGGCTTTGATCTTGGCCGCCTGTTCGACGCGTGCCGCGCTGGTGACCAGATAGTCGTCACCAATAATCTGGCAGCGCGCGCCGAAGCGGCGCGTGAACTCGATCAGCCCCGCTTCATCGTCTTCGGCCAGCGGGTCTTCGATCGACACGATCGGATAGGCGTCGATCCAGGTGCCGAGCAGATCAATCATGCCGGCCGTATCGAGAACGCGCTTGTCAAGTCCGAGGGTGTAGCGCCCTGCACTGCCGCCGCCGCCAACGCCAATGCTACCGCTGGCCACACCGCCAAACTCGGATGCCGCAATGTCGAGCGAAATCGCCATCTCATGATGCTTGAACCCCGCATGTTCAATCGCGCGCGTCAACATGACGAGCGCCTCGTCGTTCGCGTCAAACAGCGGCCACCAGCCGCCCTCATCGGCCACGCCAGCCAGTTTGCCTGCCGCCTTCATCAACGCACCGGCTGCGAGATACACCTCAGCCGTCATCTCCAGCGCCTCGGCAAACGTTTTCGCACCAAGTGGCATCACCATGAAATCCTGAATGTCAACGCGCCGCCCGGCATGCGCGCCGCCACCGAAAATCTGAATCTCGGGAAGCGGCATGCTCACTGGCCGCCCCTCTGCAACCCGCTCCCAGAGCGGCTGTCCGGCCGATGCTGCTGAAGAGTGAAGCACCGCAAGGCTCGCAGCGATGGTGGCATTGCCGCCCAGACGCGCCTTGTTGGGGGTGCCGTCGAGATCGACCAGTAACCGATCAATGGTGGCCTGATCGCGCGCATCCTGCCCGGTCAGCATTTGTGCAACTTCACCATTCACATTCGCGACTGCGCGCTGCACATCCAATCCGCCCAGCTTCGCGCCGCCATCGCGCAGATCAATCGCCTCGCGCGTGCCGCGCGAGGCACCCGCCGGCGCAATCCCGCGCCCCATGCTGCCATCGGCCAGCGTGACTTCCGCCTCGACAGTCGGCCGGCCGCGTGAATCCCAGACGCGGCGGGCGTGGACGGACTTGACGGTGGTGTCAGTCATGAGTATGGCCTTTGGCATCAATGCGAAAAATTAAATCGGGCCGCTGGGTGTAAACACCGACGCCAATCCATCGATAACGTCCCTGGTGCGCTTTGGCGAGAGCGTGCCAATGCGCGCACCCAATTCGGCTTTGTCCACCGTGATGACCTGCGACACATTGACCACCGATGCCTTGCTTAAACCCGCTTCGCCTTTTCTAAGCAGCACATTCCCCGGCGCTGCCGCTCGTGCGAGGTTGGAGGTAATCACACAAACCACGACTGTGTTGATGCGGCTTTGATTGAACACATTGTTCTGCACCACGACATGCGGATGCCGGTAACCGGGTGCGGAACCGCGCGGTTCGCCAAGGTCAATCCAGAACACGTCCCCCTGGTGAATTACCACGCGTCAGCAATTATGCGTTTGTGGCTGGCCCGTGCG
>JANOYK010000486.1:0-6200 GCA_031428855.1 Burkholderiales bacterium
CCATTTCGGATCCGGCGTGGCCACCACCGCGCAGGCGAGCACCGCGGGATGGCTGTAGATCACCTCCTCGACTTCGATCGACGAAATGTTCTCGCTGCGCTCACTCAAGTGACATCCGCCCCGCAGGAGGATGCGCGCTTCCTTCGGACGGCCGGGCGGGAGCGCTCATGCGCTGCGCTTGCCGAACTTGTCGATCGCGGCCGCAAGCTCGGGACGGGTCCGTGCATAGTCCGCGAGGGGCGCGCCGGCGATGGCGGCTTCCCACCCCTGCTGCATGCTGCGCACGCCGGCCGCGATACCGCCCGGGTGCCCGATGATGCCGCCGCCGGCCAGGTGGAGCACATCGGTGGTGCGGGTGGCGCTGTAGATGTCCACCGCCGAGCCGGCCCACTGTGCGGACGAGATCACCGGCATGGCGCGGTAGTCGCCGTACAGCGGCGTGAGGCAATCGCGGATCGATTGCGCCACCTCTGCATTCGATTCGTAGAACTTGCCGCTGAATCCGCCCACGTGGAGATGATCGACACCCGCGGTGCGGTAGATCTTCTGGAACGCGCGGAAGCCGATGCCTAGCCAAGGGTCGCGGGCGAGCGCGCCGTACATCGCCCGATGGCCGTGGATCGGCAATTCGCAGTGCCGCCGCAGATGCGCGAGGGCAGCCACACCCACCGCGTTGACGTTGATCATCACGCAGGTTCCGCCCAGATCGCGTACCGTGTCGTGGCTGCGCAGCATGTGGTCGATGTCGCCGGTGATGTTGAGCGCGTAGAGGCAGCGCTTGCCGGTCCTGTCCGCGACGCGCTCGATCTCGTCCAGCACGGCGGCGGCGCGCTGCTCGAACGGCGCATAGGGCGGGTCGGCGCAGAGCTCGTCATCCTTGATGAAGTCCAGCCCCGCTGTTGCGAGAGTCCGTACGAGCGGACGCAGCGCGTCGATTGAAAGCCCGATGCTGGGCTTGATGATGGTGCCAACCAGTGCCCGCCCTTCCACTTTGGCGACGCGCCGCGTGCCTTCCACGCCGAACGCCGGACCGGGGTAGCGCCGGGAGAAGGCATCCGGCAGATGCAGATCCTCCAGACGGACGCCGGACAGTTCCTGCAGTTCGTACAGGTTGCCCGCAACCGTCGACAGCATCGATGGAAGAGACGGCCCGAAGTTGTGCAGCGGAAAGGACACCAGGACGCGGCCACGCCGGTACAGCGGGGGCGCGCCTGCAGCCCTGGAGGCTTTCGATCCGGGCAGCGAGGGCTGCGCGGCCGGCTCAAGCTCATCGATACGCAGGACGCGCGCACCGTATTTTTCCTTCAACTCGATGGTCTCGCCCGGAACCGCGACGAACGTCCCGCTCGATTGTTCCCCCGCCAAAACCGCGGCTGCGTGTTCGAGGCTGTGGGGGGTTTCGATCAGATAGGTGGCTATTACCTGGTCTGCGCTCATCGGTTGTCAGGTGTGGGTTTCAGGGCGATGCGCAAAATCACGTGGCGTTGCCGCCACCGGTATTCCCGCGGCTCAGCCGCCTGATCATGAAGTCCGCTGCCTGCTCAATGTGCTCGCGGGCCAACTTCTCCGCTTTCTTCCCGTCGCCTGTGATGATGAGGCCAAGCAAGACTTCGTGCTGATCCCAGATGTTGCGCGGGCGCTCGTCCCGCATCAGCACTTCGCCCATCACCCGCTGCGTGTTGGTCCAGTGGGTTTCCATGGCCGGGGCAATCAGCGGGTTTTCGGACAGTGCGTAGACGAAATCGTGGAACGCCACGTCGGCCTTGATCATCGCGGCGACTGAACCGGCCGCGACAGCCTTGCGGCCAGCGGCAATCAGCGCCGGGCCTTCTGTGGCGGCACGCTTGGCATTGCGGGTTGCCGCTTCGCGAAAGGCGAGGCCTTCAATCACCGCGCGCATGTCGTACATGTTGCGGACGTGGTCGAGATCAAGCGGGGCCACCTGCAAGCCGCGCCCCGGCGCATCGTGCAACACACGCAAATTGCGCAACACCACCAGTGCCTGCTGGACCGGCTGACGCGACACGCCGAGTTCCTGCGCGAGCTGCTCCTGAATGATGCGCGCACCGGGCGGCAGCTTGCCCGAGGCGATCTCGGCGAGGATCGCGTCCTGCACTTGCTGCACCAGGCTGGGTTGGCTGACAAGCGTTTTCACGGACGCAATGCTACTCGTCTTGGTGCTGGTCTACTCGCCCTGGCGCCAGCGGCGTTCGGCGTCGTCCCAGGCTGCCAGCGGTTGCAGGTCCGGCACCCAGGCCAGGCCCGATTTGGCATCGGACGATGCAGGCTCCGGCGTGACCACCACGTCGAGCAGGGCGGGGCGGTTTGCCAACGCGCGGCGGATCGCCCCCGCCAGGTCCTCCGGCTTTTCGACGCGCTCGGCATGCATGCCGAAGGCGCGTGCCATGGCCGCGTGGTCGGCGAATTGCAGTCTGGTGCCCACTACCTTGCCGTGAGTCTCCTGCTGATCGCGCACCTCGATGGCCCACGAGCCATTGTTGGCCACCACCACCAGCACCGGCGCGCGATGGCGCACGGCGGTATCCAACTCCATGGCATTGAAGCCGAAGGCGCCATCGCCGGTGGCCACCACCACTACGCGATCGGGGCACGCCAGGCTCGCTGCGATGCCAAACGGCGTGCCGATGCCGATGCAGCCGAGCGGACCCGGATCGAGGTAGGTTGAGGCGGGCAGGCCCACGCGTGCAAAGCTGAGGAAGTCGCCGCCGTCGGCGACCACCACCGCATCCGGCGGCAGTTGCTCGCGCAAGGCCGAGATCACGCGGTTGGGATGCATGCGCCCGTCGGTACCGGGTGGCGCAGCACGCATGCTGGTCACCAGATTAGCGGATCGTTCGTCGTGCTTGGCGCGCAGCGCGCTGACCCATGTTGGATCCGTAGCCGCGAGACGCTCGCCGGCGGTGGCGAGGATCGCTTCGAGTGCCAGCGCGGGCGTGGCGAGCAACTCGACCGCACCGCGGCGGTTGTCGCACAGCTCGGAGGCGGCGTCGGCAATGCGCAGCCACTGGGCATTGCCAAACACGGCCGGCGATCCATAGGCGAGTTGAAAGTCGAGGCGCCGCCCCACCGTCACCACCAGATCGGCCTGGCCCATCACGCCCCCGCGCATCGCGCCGACTACCGACGGGTGGCTTTCCGGAATCAGCCCCCGGCTTTCGCCGGTATCCAGATAGGCCGCCTGGAGCCGCGTCAGCAGGGTGGACAGTGCGTCGCCTGCGCCATGGGCGCCGCGCCCGGTGATGAAAAGGGGGCGCTTGGCCGACCACAGCAGGTCGACTGCCGCGCGCACGGCGGCCGCATCAGGCGCCATGCGCGGCGCCAGCCGTGGTTGAAAATGTTCGGGCAACTGCACGGCCTGTGGTACCTCGGCGCGCAGCGTGTCGACCGGAAAATCCAGGTACACCGGACCCGGGTCTCCGCCTTGCCCGAGGGCGTGCGAGACGGCCCGGTCGAGCTCCTGCAGCACCAGCGACGGCTCGCGCACGGTACGGGCGTAGCGCGTGATCGAGCGCACCAGGTCGGTATGCACCATGTCCTGCAGGGCGCCGCGATTTTCCTGCGGGCGCGGCGGCACCCCCGACAGCACCAGCACCGGCGTGCGCGCCGCATGGGCATTGGCAATGCCGGTCATCGCGTTGGTCACACCCGGCCCGGCGGTGACGAGCGCCACGCCGAAGCCGCCGGTCAGCTGCGCTTCGGCATGCGCCATGTAGACGGCGGCGCGCTCATCGCGTACGTCGACGATGCGAATGCCCTCCGCATCCAGCCGCATCCAGATTGGCATGATGTGGCCGCCGCACAGGGCGTAGACGCGCCGAACGCCGCGCTGCCTGAGAAAGCGTGCGATGACGGCAGCCGAAGATTGCTCGCTGAGGGGTTGGACCGGCACTGGGCGTCTCCTGTTGGAAAGGCAGCACTTTGCAAAACGCCGCCATTGGCGCTATCATACCGCATTCTGTATTCTGAATTCAAATAATTTTTCGATGGCGTTTTCAACGCGATCTGGCCAAGGATCCATTTCATGACGCAACTGCTCACCATTTCCGATGCGCTGGCAACCCATGCCCGGCTCACGCCCCGCAAGACCGGCGCGCGCGACTCGCGGCGCTCGCTGAACTTTGCCGAGTGGCATCAACGTGCTTCACGCCTCGCCGCAGGGCTCCTGGCCGTGGGCCTGCGCAAGGGCGAACGGGTAGTGGTACTGGCCTACAACTGTCTGGAGTGGATGGAGATTTACGTCGCGCTGGCACGCAGCGGCCTGGTCGCCGTGCCGGTCAACTTCCGGCTCACCGCCGCCGAAATTGCCTACATTGCGCAGGACGCCGGCGCCTCGGCGGTGATCGCCGGTACCGAGTTCTGCACGCTCATGGAAACGATCCGCAGCGAGATGCCCGCATGTACAGGGCGCTTCATCGTGATCGGCGCTGCGCCCGGGCCGGCGTGGCTGGCCTACGAAGACGTCGTGGCCGCCGGCAATCCTTCAGCAACATTTGAAGTCGTGCACCCGGATGACCTGTGCGCGCTGATGTATACCTCGGGCACCACCGGCCGTCCGAAGGGCGTCATGCGTAGCCATGGCGGCAGCAGCCTGATTGCCCTGGCTACGGCCCTTGAGATGGAATTCACGCGCGACGACACCGGCCTTCTGGTGATGCCGCTGTGCCATGCGAACTCCCTGTATTTCGGCACCACTTTCATGCACCTGGGCGCCACCTGCATTGTGGATGACCGTCGCAGCTTCGATGCGGAGGCGCTGCTGGCGACGCTGGCCAACGACAAGGTAACCTTCACTTCGCTGGTGCCGACGCACTACATCATGCTGCTGTCGCTGCCGCCGGATGTGAAGCGCCGCTACGACGTGAGCAGCGTCGGCAAGCTGCTGGTCTCTTCCGCACCGGCCCGCAAGGACACCAAGCTTGCCATCCTTGAGCAGTTTCCCAATGGCAAGCTCTACGAGCTGTACGGGTCGACCGAGCACGGGTGGGTGACCCTGCTGCGACCGCATGAACAGATCGACCGCTTAGGCTCCGTCGGCCGCGAATGGGCCGGCAGCGGGCCGATCCGCATCCTCGACGAGAGCGGTTGCGAAGTGCCGGACGGCGCGGTCGGCGAGCTTTACGCGCGCACCGCTTATGTGTTCGATGCGTACTGGAACGACCCCGAGAAGACGGCCGAAGCCTTTCGTGGCCACTGGAGTTCGGTGGGCGACATGGCCCGGCGCGATGAGGATGGCTACATCTGGCTGGTGGACCGCAAGAGCAACATGATCATCAGCGGCGGTGAAAACATCTACCCCTCCGAGGTGGAAACTGTGCTCGGCGCGTTTCCGAAGGTGAAGGATGTCGCCGTCATCGGTGCCGCCCACCCGAAATGGGGCGAAACCGTTCACGCCGTTCTGGTGTTGCAGGAAGGTCAGACTTCAACGCTTGAGGAAGTGCGGGACTGGTGCAAGCAGCGGCTCGCCGGTTTCAAGTGCCCGACATCCGTAAGCTTCATCGCTGATGCAGAAATGCCGCGCACGGCCACCGGCAAGATTCAGCATCGCCTGCTCAAGGCAAAACTTGCATCGACTGCGGCAGAAGCAGTGGCCTGACGCGCGCCGACATGGGCTTCGGCTTAGGGCCTCGCGGTGCAGACCACGCCCGGCATCGTGCGCACAGCGGGATCAGTCGGCAGTTTTTCCTGGCCCGGCGCCTATGGCACCAACTGGTGGACTGACCCGAAAGAGCAACTGGTGGTGGTCTTCATGGCGCAAACGCCCGCGCCGATCCGCTGGCACTACCGCTACGTGGTGAACGCGATCGTCAATCAGGCGATTGTCGATTGGGTTTCAGGAGCTTGGCCGGAAGCGTCATCATTGGCGATTCATGTTCCTCGCTTCAAGCCGCAGCGACGCTGCTGCTCAAGCCTGAATAAGCCGCGAATCAGCCGGAATAAGCCGGAATAAGCCAAGCCGCTGATTCATAGTCGTTTCCATCGCGCGCCACGACCGTGCCCGGACGAAATAGCCAAACCGAGCACGCGTAAAGTGGTCAAGTCTTCGCGTATCTGGCGCTCACTGGCTTTGATCGGCGTCAGATCAAAAATCTCTCGCAGCGCAAGACCATCCGCCGCCCGATCAAGCAATGCAAGGATCACCTGCTGCCTTTCCGTTACATCCCGCTTCACCAACTGTGGCG
>JANOYK010000487.1:0-1540 GCA_031428855.1 Burkholderiales bacterium
CATCACACCGGTGACGGTGCTGCGGATGCTGACAATTTCGGCCTGCTCGCCCGGCGCGCCGCGGCCATAGCGTTCTTCATGCGCGGCGTCAAACGCACGCTTGAGGGCGCGCTTGCCGGCTGCGGCATCGCGTTGTTTGAAGGCGGACAGCGGCATCTCAACTGTGACCGCGTGCTCCTGCCCCACATAGCGCATGTCGAGTGCGCGCGCGATGATGACCTTGCGTGTACCCAACGCCGCCTCGCTAAGCGCGGCGCGACCCTGCTGTTCGAGCTCAGTGAACCAGGCCTCAAGATCACTCATGGCCACCGCGTTGAGGCTGACGAAATGCGAGCGCACCAGATCGCGCCGGAAATTGGCCAGCAGCATGCCAAAGGCCGAGAAATGCCCCGGCGCGCGTGGAATGATGACGCGCGCAATGCGCAACTCGCGCGCCACCATCGAGGCATGCAGCGGCCCGGCACCACCGTAGGCGAACAGAGTGGGGAAGGCACCGGGGTCGAGGCCGCGATCGGTGGTCACGCCCTTGACCGCGTGCGACATCGACGCGGCGGCAATGCGCAGAATGCCGAGCGCGGCGGCGGTGACGGAGAGACCGAGCGGCTGCGCGACATGTTGTTTGAGCGCGGCGCTGGCGGCAGCCGGATCGAGACGCATCTCACCGCCGAGAAAATGTTTGGCATCGAGACGGCCCAGCACCAGGTTGGCATCCGTCACCGTTGGCTCGGTGCCGCCTTGCCCATAGCAGGCCGGCCCAGGGGAGGCGCCCGCGCTGTGCGGCCCCACCCGCAGCGCGCCCGACGCGCTCACCGCTGCAATGCTGCCGCCGCCGGTGCCGACTTCATGAATGTCGATCATCGGTGTCAACAGCGGCAGGCCGGTGAAATAGCCGCCGATCATGGCGCTGCCGGCCACCAGTGCCGTGCCGTCGCGCACCACGCCAGCCTTGGCGGTGGTGCCGCCCATGTCAAATGCAATCGCGTTGTCAATCCCGAGCAGATGGCACAGCGCCTGCGTGCCGATCACCCCGGCTGCCGGGCCGGACTCCATCATGCGCACGCAGTCCTGGCGCGCTTCAGCGAGCGCATACAGGCCGCCAGTCGATTGCACCACCAGGAACTTGCCACCGAAATGCGCGCGTTGCATCTCCTGCTCGATCTCGCCCAGGTAGCGGTCCACGCGCGGGCCGATGTAGGCGTTGGCCGCCACCGTCGAGGTGCGCTCGTACTCGCGATATTCCTGCGACAGGTCAGACGAGGCAGTGATGAACATGCCCGGTAAGCGTTGTTGCAGATAGCGCTTGACCGCGTGCTCATGCGCCGGGTTGCGGTAGGAGTGCAAAAACAAAATCGCGACGGCTTCGATGTTGCGCCGCGCCAGCTCGTCCGCAATCGCTTTGACCTCAGCCATGTCGAGTGCTTGATACACCGTGCCATCGGCCATCAGGCGCTCACTGACTTCAAACCGCAGATCGCGCTCGATCAACGGCGCGTGCTTGGCGTGACGCAGGTTGAACGAGTCGGGCCGGTTGATGCGGCCG
>JANOYK010000488.1:0-3245 GCA_031428855.1 Burkholderiales bacterium
TGAAATCGCGGTGCTTAAAAAAGAGATGACGGCTGATGCGGCCGCTGCGCGCGTGGCCGAACTGGATTCGGATCGCGAATTTTTGCGCCGCGCCAACATCGGCGGCGAGTTCATGAAAGACGATGACATCGCGCGTATTAACCGCATCGCCGCGTACCGTTGGCGTGATCTGGGCGGCGTGGAAGCCAATTTTCTGTCGGATGAAGAGGTAAAAAACCTCACAATCCGCGCTGGCACCCTGACTGGAGAGGAGCGGCAAATCATCAATCATCACATCGTTGCCACCATCAAGATGCTGGAGGCGCTGCCTTGGCCCAAGCATCTCAAGAACGTGCCCGAGTATGCCGGTGGTCACCACGAGCGCATGGATGGCAAGGGCTATCCGAAAGGCCTCAAGCGTGACGAGATGAGCGTACAGGCGCGCGTGATGGGGATTGCTGATATTTTTGAGGCACTGACGGCGCGCGACCGGCCTTATAAAAAAGGCAAAACGCTCACCGAGTCACTCGATATCCTGGGCAAGTTCAAACTCAATGGGCACGTGGACCCGGACTTGTTCGACGTGTTCATCCGCGAGAAGGTGTATCTCAAATACGCCGAGCAATTCATGAATCCCGAGCAGATTGACGATGTGGATTTGTCGAAGATTCCTGGCGTAGTCATGCAGTAGCCACCGCCATCGCCGTAGAAACTGCGGCTGCAGTTGGCCGCTAAGGTTGCTGCTTTGATGGCGGCGCTGGTACCGTTGTAGTCAACGTCACCTCAATTTCGGCAGCGCCCAGGCGCACGTCGCGCCTAATCAATTCATCGCGGCGGAACGCATGTACCCGCACCCGCGCGCTCCGGCGCTTGCGCGCCAGATGTGTTTCGAGCGAGGTCTGCGTCACGCGCAGACCGTCAACCGCGATCACCACATCCCCGGCTGACAGACCGGCTGCCTGCGCGCCGCCGCCGTCGAGCACGTGCGTCAACTTGACGCCGTCCGGTGCGGCCGCAGTGCGCGTGCCGAGTGCCGGTCCGGTGCCAGGCGTGATTTTGAGAGTGAAGCCGGCGCGCTGCAGCAGGCTTTTGAGCGGCAATTCGCCGGTGCCATTGACCGCGATGGTAAAAAATGCGGATAGCCGTTGCCGCAGGCGCGGCCCGCCCATCTCGAGCGCGGTTTGCTCAATCCCGCTTTCGGGTACGCCGGTGCCGGTGGCACCATAGCGCTGCCACAAACGGCGCATCACGTCGTCGAGAGAGACACGCCCGCCCGATCCCTCCCGTAACAGCAGGTCAAGGCACAGTGCTACCAGCGCTCCTTTGGCGTAGTAGCTGACAATGGCATTGGGTGAATTTTCGTCCTGCCGGTAAAACTTGATCCAGGCATCGAAGCTCGAATCGCCCACTGGCTGTTTCAGGCGTCCATCTCCACGCAGAACGGAACGGATGGTTTTGGCGAGCGTATCAAGATACTCGGATTGCGAGATCAGCCCGGCCCGAAACAGTATCAGATCATCGTAGTAGGAGGTGATGCCCTCAAACGCCCACAGTTGGCGCGTGTAGTTCTCGCGTGTGAGGTCATAGGGTGTGAAGGCGGCCGGGCGGATGCGCTTGACGTTCCATGCATGAAAATATTCGTGGCTGCACAGACCGAGAAAAGTGCGATATCCCTCGCTGGTATTTTTTAGACCGGCATGCGGCAGATCGTGACGTGCGCAGATCAGTGCGGTGGACGCGCGATGCTCCAGCCCGCCGTACCCGTCGCCCACGGCAAGCGTCAAGAAAACATAACGGTCAAACGGCACCTCGCGCCGCGTGGCACCTGCGCCGTGAAACAGCCGGATGTGGGTTTCGCATACACGCTTCAAGTCCGCCGCCAGACGCGGCATGTCGCAGTCGTGTTGGCCGGTAATCACCATCGCATGGGGCACACCGCAGGCGGAAAATTCGATCAGCGAAAACGTGCCCAGTTCCACCGGATGGTCGATCAGCTCATCGTAGCCGGCGGCCTGATAGCGCCCGAAGCCATAGGCCGCTGTGCTGCCGCCGCGCGGCAGGGCAGTCGCGACACGCCAGCGCGTATACGCGGGGCCAGCCGGGCGCACGATTTCGACTTCATGGCGAGCGTGTTCCCGCCCGGCCACACACAAAAACACGCTGCTGCCGTTAAAGAACGCGTGGGTCTCATCCAAATGCGCTGCGCGCACCGACAAGTCCCACGCATAGACTTCGTATTCGAGCGTGAGCGGGCCAGTGCAAGGCGCAGCCTGCCAAGTGTGCTTGTCGAGTTTGGTGAGCTTGACCGGCTTGCGCCCGCGCCCACCACTATGGGCGCTGATACGCACGATATTGCGCGCGAATTCGCGGATCATGTAGCTGCCCGGAATCCAGGCCGGCAGCGACAAGCGGCAACCTGCCGCGTCTGGTGCCGCCACTGTGAGTGTGATGTTGAATAGATGCGCGCCGGGATGGGCGCACGCGATGCGGTAAACAAGTGGCGGCGTCATGGACGCGATTTTATCCGCGCCGGTAGCTGCGCCGCACCGGTCAACTGCAACAGCATCACGCTGCCATCACTACCAGGGCATCAGGCTGAAACCCTTGGTGGACAAGGGCTGCATGGCAGTGCCTGATTTTCGCAACGGCCCGAAGATGGCGTGTCTGACTTCGGCACCAGCCCCCAGGCGCGCTGCTCAGTCGATTTTGTCGTAAGCCGGCAGGGTCAGAAACTCAACGAAGTTGTCGTTCAGGCACATCTGTTCAAACATCAGCGCTGCTTCGTCGTATTTACCCAGCGCCCAGCCCGCCTCACCCAAGTACTCACGAATCTTCGGCATCTCTTGCGGCACCATCGACGACAGCATGTCTTTGGTGATCTTGCGGCCATCGTCGAGCTTGCCCTTGGGGCTGCGGATCCACTGCCAGATTTGCGAGCGTGAAATCTCGGCGGTGGCCGCGTCTTCCATCAGATTGAAAATCGGCACGCAGCCATTGCCACCGAGCCATGAGCCGATGTACTGGATGCCGACGTTGATGTTCATGCGCAGCCCGGCCTCGGTGATCGGGCCTTCCGGGCCAAAGTTGAGCAGGTCTTTCGCCGTCACATTGACATCATCACGCTGACGCGAAATTTGATTCGGCGTTTTCATTACGGCGTCGAACTCGGCCTTGGCAATCGCGGTCAGGCCCGGGTGCGCGACCCAGGTGCCGTCGTAACCATCGGTGGCTTCGCGCTGTTTGTCGGCTTTGACGCGCGCCATCGC
>JANOYK010000489.1:0-1589 GCA_031428855.1 Burkholderiales bacterium
CTCGACCCCGAGCTGGTGGGCGGCGTGCTCAAGGTGATGCGCGAGCTGCGTGAATCGGGCATGACCATGGTGGTGGTGAGCCACGAAATGGCGTTTGCGCGCGCGGCGGCGGATCGTGTGGTGTTCATGGATCAGGGGCAGATCGTCGAGCAGGGCGCGCCCGAAAATGTGTTCGGCAATCCGCAGCATGCGCGCTTGCGCGAGTTTTTGGCGACCCTGGCGGACCGGCATTGATCTGCCGCCTGCCCTTGCCTTGCTTGCCTTGCCTGCCTTGCTTGCCTTGCTTGCCTTCCTTGCCTTCCTTGCCTCATTGCACCCTTCAAGCTCGCCCGCCCAGCCTAACTTGACGACACACGCCGCATGAACCCAGTCGCCAATGTCCCGCAGGTCATGAGCACGTTCGAGCGTTTTCTGTTCAGTTTTTTCAATCCGGACATTGCCGGGCGCTACTGGAAGGTGATCGCCGAAGGCCTGCTCACCACCACCTGGCTCGGCATCACGGTCATCCTGACCGGCCTCATCGCCGGCCTGGCGCTGGCGGTGGCGCGCGCGCAGCATGTCAAGCCGGTCAACTTTTGCATCATCGTGTTTGCCGACGTATTCCGCGCCCTGCCGCCGCTGGTCATCATCATCATTTTGTTTTTCGCCTTTCCCTACATCGAGCTGGCGATGAGCGCGTTCACCGCGACCTGGCTGTCGCTCTCGCTGGTGCTCGCCGCGTTTGCAGAAGAAATTTTCTGGGCCGGCATCCTCGCGGTGCCCAAGGGCCAGTGGGAAGCGGCGCGCTCCACCGGCCTCGGCCGTCTCGAAACCCTGCAGCATGTGGTGTTGCCACAGGCCGTGCGCATGACGGTGCCGCCACTCACCAACCGCGTGATGGCGATCACCAAGGGCACCGCGTTGGGCTCGGTGGTGGCGCTGCACGAGATCCTCAACGTCTCCTCATCAGCGTCGAGCGAGTCGGGCAACGCAACGCCGCTGGTGGTGGGCGCCTGCGCTTACCTGATCCTGTTCATCCCCTTTGTGTGGTTCGGCCGCTGGATCGAAACCCGCTTTGCGTGGAAGCGCTAAGACCGGCGCCAACGCCAAACGCACGCTCAAACAGTCACCGCCATCGCCATCGCCATCGCCATCGTCATGGACACCCTGCTCAATACTTTCTTCAACATCGAGATCATGAAAAAGGTCTGGCCCTTCCTGTTGCAGGGACTGGGCATGACCATCGTGCTCTCGCTGGTGGTGATTCCGCTTGGTCTGGCCGGCGGCTTGGGCATCGCCATGCTCTCCAGCCTGCAGCGGCCCTGGCTGCGCCGCGCGCTGATCGTCTATGTCGATTTTTTTCGCGCCTTCCCGCCGCTGGTGCTGCTGATCTTCATTTACTTCGGCTTCCCGTTTCTGCAAATTGATCTGCCCAAATTCGCTGCGGTGGCGCTGGGATTTTTTCTCAACACGTCGAGCTACTACGGCGAGATTTTTCGCGCCGGCTTCGAGAGCATTCCGCGCGGCCAGTGGGAAGCCGCGCGCTCGACCGGCCTGACGCGCTGGCAGACCCTGGTGTCGGTGGTGATTCCGCAGGCAACGCGCAACGT
>JANOYK010000490.1:0-2299 GCA_031428855.1 Burkholderiales bacterium
GTCAAATTTTTGCGCAGGTCGAACAAATGGCGCTCGATGATCGCGCCATGCTGGCGGGTCCATGCTTCGAACATCCGCAATTGCGCTTGCAGATCATCTTCTGCCGCTTCGAGCATGCGTTCGCCATGAAAAAACAGTTCGGCGCGCAGAAGCGCAGTCAGGTCGATCGCCAGATCGAAGGGGTATGGTTGGCAACCGCAGTAGCGCGTATTGATGCCATGGCCGTGCAGGTTTTCCACGACCAGACCAAGCAACCAGCCGAACACTTCGGGTTTGGTTGATTCCGGAAGCTCATTTCGATGCACATAGCTGTGCTGATAGCCATGCCAGTCGCCCAACCATGCTGTTCCCCCAATATGCTCTTGATTCTTGCGCCAATCGGCCAGAATGATGGAGCGCCGGTGCAGCAGCCAGTTCTCGTGGCGTTGCGGCCAGCTGGCTTGCTCCATGGCGCTTTCGATCAAGGTGCCGAGCGAATCGGCGCGCAGGTGACGCGGTTGACAGATGCCGGTGGCCTGACCGGTGTTGTCGAGGAAAATAATCGGGATGCCGTGTTCAAGACAGAGCATCAACGCCTCGGCATCCCAGTCGACAAGGCGGCTGGCGATAATCCGGGAAATTCGCGTAATCGGCAGTCTGGCGACGTCACGTCCCGGCCTGACAACGGCGAGCGCTTCCGCGCTGGCGCGCACTCGTATGCGGTCAATCCCGTTGAGATACACGGGCTTGCGCGCCGGTTGTGCAGCGGCCTTGCCGGCGCTGCGGCCAGTGGTTGCCGCCTGGCGTGTCAGGACAGATGTTGATGCGTGCGCCATGTTCAGTCGTCTTCGTAATCCGCCAGCGAGTCGATGCCAGCGCCGCGCAGTTCGCGCGCCAGTGCCATGCAGCGCAGCCGTAGCCAGCGGCGTGCCGGCCTGGCAAAGGTCTCGTAGCCGGCATAAAACTTCTGGCGCGCGGCTTTGCCCATCCAGCATGCACCTTGATCGGTACTGAAATTTTCAACCCGCAGCTCACGCCCGCGAAACAAACCCTGAATCCAGTCGTCCAGCATTGGCCGTACCGGCTCCACCAGGTCGCAAGCGAGTGATTCGCGGCCAATTGCCGGCCGGTGATACAGGCCGAGCAGTGGGTCGAGCCCGGCCCGGTGTGCCGCGTGGACGGCGTCGAAATGCAGCAGCGTATAGCCTAGCGACAGGCAGGCGTTCACCGGGTCTCTGGGTGGTTTGCGGTTGCGGCCGGTGAAAGTCACGCTTTCCGGAAATAGCGTCGTGAATCCGCCAAAGTAGGCCGCCGCCGCCGCGCCTTCGAGTCCGCGCAACGAATCAATGCCGGTTGCTGCAGGGATCTTGGGCAGCATGCCATCGATGGCCGCTATCGCGTCGCCGAGCGGCTTTCGCAAGTCGGCGCGGGTGGCTGCCGCGCGCCGCAACACGCCGCGTTGCCGGCGCACTTTGGCCGACACCAATCCGATCGCCCATTGCAGACAGCGGGCTGGGTCATCTACTGCACGGCATTGCGCCAGGCGTACCGCAGCGTCGTTGTGGTGGCCGCCCAACACGATGGCGACGCGGCGCGCCACGCGCGGGCTCATGAACATGGCAGACACGCCGGCATCGGCGAGCTTGAGCATGGCGCCGGAATCAATCTTCAGGCCGCCGCCCTGGAAAATCACCCGCTCCAGCAGCTTCAATGGCACGGTGCCGCGCCGCTCACCGCCATCGTAAAAGGCCAGGGCGCTGCCGTCATCGCGTATTTCCATGCCGGTGCGGTCGATAATCAGGGTGGTCATTGAAACGGCGCTCTCAACCGAGGTAAAAGTAATCGGGGTCGGCGGGCCTAGTGGCGCGGCCAAGGGTGTGGATGCGCGCACGCGGGTCCAGCCGCAGCAGCATAAAGCGGTCGGTGTCTTCTTCCAGCAGCACCGACATGTCGTGCATCAAGTTGTTGCGCTCGCCCGTGGTGAGGAAGCATTCATGCACCGATTTTTGCCCGCCGGTGGCGAAGCCACGCACCAACTGCAGCGCGGCGGCCAGACGGCGCGGATGCGCTACATCGTAGGCGGCAAGGAAAAAATCGCGTTCGTTCATGGTGGGAGGTGAGTGGCTGTAGATGGTTTACGTGGTTGATCAATGCATGGAGTTTGCGCGTCCGCGGGAGTAAAGTCTGTTCTCGCAAGCTTGTCGCGCCACGCTCGCGCTGGCACCGGGACAGGCATTTTCGGAGCGGTATAATCAATGACCGAAACAGCGCTGAAAAAAGGTCCGGTTCTTGACAAGGACGGTAAAGACCAGACCGATCG
>JANOYK010000491.1:0-1786 GCA_031428855.1 Burkholderiales bacterium
TGCTACCGAAACCGAAGTCAAGCGCATGACGCTGTCCAACAACCGTGTGGTGGCATTCGCCACGCACGGCGCGATGGCGGGCGAAATGAAAGGGCTGGCTGAACCGGCCCTGGTGCTGACGCCGCCGGCCGAGCCGACGGAGTTGGACGACGGTTTGCTCACTGCGAGCGAAATCGCGCAACTCAAGCTCGACGCCGATTGGGTGATTCTCTCGGCCTGCAACACTGCTGCCGGTGACGGCACGCCCGGCGCCGAGGGGCTTTCCGGATTGGCGAAGGCGTTCATCTACGCCGGGGCGCGCACGCTGCTGGTGTCGCACTGGCCTGTCGCTTCCGAGCCTACTGTGGCGCTCACCACGCGCATGCTGAGCGAATCGGCCAAGCCGGGCGTCGGGCGCGCCGAGGCGCATCGGCGGGCGATGCTCGCTTACCTTGCCGACCCAGCGAATCTTGCGCTTGCGCACCCTGCCTATTGGGCGGGGTTTGCGGTGATTGGTGAGGGCGGCATGACGACGCGTTGAGAGGCGTAGTGCTGCGGATCTAGCGCCAAATCTTCGCGGGGCACTGCCCGCTCAAGCCCTGTCCATGCGGGTTTCCAGGCCTTGCCTTCCAAAACCCTTATCCACCAACGGTTTCCAGCCTTCACGCCTACGAGATTTCGTGTGGAATCGCTGCATTTGGTCTTTGCGCCGGCCTGATGCCGCAAGCAGGAAGCGCTTGCGCATACCGGAAAATTTATGTTGTACTGAATAAAAATATAGTATAATATTAATTATCAAAAACGCACCGCACGAGGTGATCATGAACCTATGCGAACTTGTCAAGTTTCCGCACCGGCGGCCCGAATCCGGGGCGGGCTGAGTCATGGCTGCCAGGAAGAAAGCCGCTGTCACGAAACGCGGCTCCGCCAACAGCAGTGGTGAAAATTTGAATTTTGCCGCGCT
Source organism: Burkholderiales bacterium (assembly GCA_031428855.1). Lineage (GTDB taxonomy): Bacteria > Pseudomonadota > Gammaproteobacteria > Burkholderiales > JAEUOS01 > CANJDH01. The sequence continues at coordinate 944 of JANOYK010000491.1, forward strand.
GGTCGATTCGATCCGCCAGGTGCATGAGCACTGCGCCGCCCAAGCTAGCCGTGCCATCAACGTAAGCCTGACTCTGCGCAACTGGGTCATCGGCAGCCATATTCATCACTACGAACTCAATGGTCAGGACCGGGCCAAATATGGGGACGCCTTGATTGACCGGCTTGCCGCCGAGTTGGCAAAGCGCGAGGTACCCGCATGCGAGCGCCAGCGGCTTTATGGCTACCTTGCGTTGTTTCGCACCTATCCGCAGATTGCAGGCGCGATCCCCAACGGCACCTTGTCCGGGCTGCGGTTGCCTGTCGAGTCTGACCGGGCTGCGATTGTCCGGTCAGCGACCGGACAATCCGGCGCCGGCCCATCAGCACAGATTGTGCGGTCAATGACCGGACAATTGGCCGTCACAGGCCGGATATTGCTGGACCGGCTGTCCTATACCCATCTCGAATTGTTGACGGCCATCGAAGATCCGCTCAAACGCGCCTTCTACGAGATCGAGTGCATCCGCGGCAACTGGTCCGTGCGGGCGCTTAAACGCCAAATCGCGACGCTGTATTTCGAGCGCTCAGGTTTGTCGAAGGACAAAGAGAAACTGTCGCAGATGGTGCAACAAGGCGTGGAGACGGCGGAACCGGCGCTCGCCATCCGCGACCCCTACATCTTTGAGTTCCTGGGTCTGCGCGCCAGGGATGCGATGGCGGAAAGTGATCTCGAAGCGGCGCTGGTGGAGCACCTGCGCGAGTTTTTGCTTGAGCTCGGCCACGGCTTTTGTCTGGAGGCGCAGCAAAAAAGCATCCTGATCGGCGGCACGCGCGGCTTTGTCGATCTGGTGTTCTATCACCG
>JANOYK010000492.1:0-10463 GCA_031428855.1 Burkholderiales bacterium
TGCGTCAGCACTGCGGCGCGGGCGTTTTACAATGCGGCGCTGCGCACAGTTCACCGCAGTTCACCACCGTTGCGCGGTCTCTCACTGGCACCTGCGGCGCACGCACACAGCCCTTAAGCACCCGCAGGCAAACGCAGCCACCCCCGCCCCTCTCCACCCCAAGCAGGAACCCACCATGACCCAACGCATGACCGGCATTCTCTCGCCCGTCGTTACCCCGTTCAATCCAGATGGCGCGCCCGACCCGGCCCGCTTTGAAAAACATTGCCGCTGGCTGCTGTCGCATCAGGTCGGCCTCGCCGTGTTCGGCACCAACTCGGAGGCGAACTCGCTGTCGGCCGATGAGCGCATGAAGCTGCTCGATCACCTCGTTGCTGCCGGTCTCGATACCTCGCGCATGATGCCCGGCACCGGCTGCTGCTCGGTGACCGACTCGGTGCGCCTGACCGCGCATGCGGTGAAACTGGGCTGCGCCGGCGCGTTGATGCTGCCGCCGTTCTACTACAAGGGTGTGACCGACGAAGGGCTGTACCGCAACTACGCCGAGATCATCGAGCGCGTCGCCGATGACCGCCTGCAAATTTATCTGTATCACATCCCGCCGGTGTCGCAGGTGCCCATCACGCTCGGGCTGATCGAGCGCCTGATAAAAAAATATCCGAAGAACATCGCTGGCATCAAGGATTCATCAGGCGACTGGAACAATACCAAGGCGGTGCTCGATGCGTTCGCCAAACAGAATTTCCATGTGTTTGCCGGCAGCGAAACATTTTTGCTCGCCAACCTGCGCAACGGCGGCGCTGGCTGCATCAGCGCCACTGCCAATGTGAACCCGGCACCGATTCACAAACTCTGGGCCGAGTGGAAAAACGCCGATGCCGATGCGCAGCAGGCAGCGCTCGACGTGATCCGCATGGATTTCCAGAAACTGCCGATGATCCCCGCGTTGAAAGCGGCGGTGGCGCATTGGAGCGGCGATGCAGACTGGGCGCGGGTGCGCCCGCCGCTGGTGGAGTTGACGACAGAGCAAACCAGCGGTATGGTCGCCGCGCTCACCGGGCATGGCTTTGTGATGCCGGGGCTGGGCAAATAGTAAATTCACCACCAGCCTGAAACCCTTGGTGGACAAGGGTTTCAGGCTACCAGGGCCTGTTAAGAGCGCCCAGAGCCATTCTCCTGGCGCTGCGCCGGCGGCTTTACGAATTTGGGTTGTGCCGCGCTGCCTGCCGTGCTACCAACGGCGCGCCGCTTCAAGTCAAACTGGGTAGATAAGCGAGTTGGGTACCAGCTCACTGTCGTAGATGCACAGCTTGCTGCGGAATTTGAGTGCGCCGTTCTCGTCAACGATCTCGTCCAGATAGCGGCCCACGTTGAGCACATCGGTCAGCGCGCCGTGCTTGGTACGGAACACTGCGTAGTTGGCTTCGACGCACACGCTGCCATGGCCCGCGCCGCGCATCAGCAGGCTGCTGATGATGTGACGCTGATAGTAGGGCTGGTGATAGAGGGTGGTGGTGGCCCCGAACACGCGGTCCTTGAGCATCGCGCGGCTCTCGAATGCCATTAACGCCAGCGGCAAGCCACGGTCGAAGTTTTCGCGCGCCTGAATTTTGTAGACGCAGGCTTCGGTGAAAAAATCCGGCCACGCATCGAAGCTCGCATCGTCGAGACATTTGACGTAGCGCGCGTAGAGGTCTTCGATGGCGGCGCGGGTTTCGAGTGATATGGCAGGTGCGGTAGCAGCGCGCCCAGCAGCAGACACCGATGCGGTAGTGGAGGCTGATGAAGCAGCAGAGACAGATGCGGTCATCGGTGTCAAATCTCCATCACCTTGCGGTAGTAGCCGTACATGCTGCGGATCAGCGTCTCGGTGACGTTGTGCGGTGCGCCGCCTTGCGCAGTGCCATCAAGCTCGCACAGCGTGCTGTTGTCACCGTTCTGGCGAAAACCATGTTGCGAGAGTTCGATCACCTCGCCATCATCGGCAGATACATAACCCGAGGGGCCGAACAGATTGGCCTGCCGCAAGCGGCGGCGCGTCATCTCGGGTGTGTCATCGGCAAACCCAAAATGGGTCCAGATGAAATCAAACGCATCCGGCCCCAGCGGAATGATCTGCCGCGTCGAGATCGAGTTGACGTTGTGCTGGACGATGAGGTTGGGAAAAATGGTTTGCATGCAGGCCGACGGCGGCATGCCCGTTTCCTTGCCGCTTTTCGCATCGGGATGTTTCCACCACGCCTCCGGCACCACGTCGAGCACGCGGTCGTCGTGCAGTGTCATGCCCTCCTGGAAACTGGTCACGCCCTGCGTCACCGCGCCCTTGCCGCCCGCACTCTTCCAGCCCACCATCGCCGCGTGGCGGCCATGCGCATCGGTAATCATTTGCGAGCGCGTGTCGTTGCGCCACAGCCCGAAGGTGACAAACCAGGTATGCAACAAGCCCGGGTGATACGGATCCTTGATGTTCTCCTGCATCAGCTTCCAGTTGCCGGGGATGCGCTGGCGCGAGTAGCCGAGCAGTTTCAACCCGCGTCCGGCGCTGCCCTCACCAAAGGCGCGCTCGAACCACGGCTTCACGTCACCCAGATAGCTGTCGATGTCTTCCACCGCATGATCGAACGACGCGAAGATGACGCCCCCCTTGACCGCGACTTTGAGTTGGACGAGGCTGTTGTCTTCGAGTTTGAAATCAGCCGGCATGCCGCCGTTGACCTGCACCTTGCCATCTTCACCGCGCACCTTGACGCCACGGCGGAACGGCAACCCGGTCAAATTGCCCTTCAAATCGTAATTCCACTGGTGATAGGGGCAGGTGAAATCTTTTGCGTTGCCGGTTTGCTTTTGGCAAAACACCACGCCGCGATGGGCGCAGCGGTTTTCGATCACATGCACGGCACCCTCCGCAGCGCGCGTGACGATGACTTCGCGCTCGCCAATCGTGGTGCGTTTGAAATCACCCGGGTTGGGAATCTCGGCCTCAATGCCCACGTAGCACCAGTGGCCTGCGTAGTAGAAGCGCTCCAGCTCGCGCTGGTAAATTTCTTCGTCGGTGTAAACCCGGTACGGCACGCGCGAATCGGCACCGCGTTGCCAGTGAACCGGGCTGATCCGCTCAAAGGCTTGCTCGGGAGCGTTCATTTGGGCATCTCCTCAACATTGTCAGGCGCTACTCTAGCGCCTTCGCGCACCTTCCACAATGCGCCCCGCTTGCAAAGGCAAAAGAGGCGCTGCGCGGACTACTTCGATGCCAGGCGCGCGCCCTCACACATGGCATCGAACTTCGCCCACATGACGGTCGGATGCACCTCGGGATGATAGGTGGCCTGCGACGAAAAACCACAATCCGCCCCGGCAATCACATTCTCGCGGCCCACCAGATTGGCGAAGCGGCGCAGGCGCTCGGCGATCAGTTCCGGATGTTCGACGATATTGCTCGCGTGAGTAATCACGCCGGGAATCAGCTTTTTGCCGTCGGGCAGTTTGATGGTTTCCCAGATGTGGTACTCGTGTTCGTGGCGCACATTGCCGTTCTCGAAACTATAGCCGCCAGCATTGACCTTCAGCATGTAGCGCGCCACCTCGCTCATCGGCGCGTCGTGAATGCGCGGCCCTTCATTGATGCCATAGCAGGTGTGAAAACGCACCTTCGACGGGTCGATGCCTTTCAGGCTCTCGTTCATCACTTCCACATAGACCTCAGCAGTGCGTGCCTTCTCTTTATCGTCCAGCGTGGGGTCAATCAACACGTCGCACAAAAACGGTTCATCGACCTGCAGGAACAGCCCGGCATCGACAATCGCCTTGTATTCCGTTCGCATGGCTGCGCCCAGAGCATGCAAATAGTCGTCACCCGATTTGTAATATTCATTGAAGCCGACATAGCCTAGACCGGTGGCGGGCATGAATGCCGACTTCGCTCCTGAAGCAGTGACCGCCGCTTTGAGATTGTCAATGTCGTGTTGCAGCGGTTTGAGGTCGCGATAGGTGATCGGGCTGGTACACACCAGCGGCACAAAGGGTGCCACCGTGCCGCCAAGCATCGCCTGCTTGAAATATTCCGCGTAATAGTCGGGGAATGAAGCAACTTCGGCAGCGAAGTAACCGGTTTTTTTGCCGGGGCGCGGCTCGAAGCCGGACAGGCGCTCGCTCGCATAGGAGAAGAAGCCCGGTTTGGACTGCTCGCCATCGGCAACGATGTCGATACCGGTCTCGACCTGCTGCTTGACGATCTCCGCTACTGCACTTTTTACGCGCGCATCGTAGGCAGCCTTGTCATAGGGCTGGCCGGACAGCTTGGCCTTCATCAGGTCCAGCAGGTCGTGCGGGCGCGGCAGGCTGCCGACATGGGTGGTCAGAATGCGGTTATTACCGGACATGGTGTGGCTCCGAAGTTGGGCGAGTGCGGGTGCGGACGGGTGCGTAAAACTGCGTACAGAGTTATTTGAGCGGGCACTGCGCCGCATAGGCATCGGCGGATGACTTGATCGGCGTCGCAATCAACTTCATGTTGTGCCGCCCTTTGGCATCCATCACCACCTCAAACATGTGCATGTCCTGCACCGGGAAGTTATTGTTGTTGAAACGGAACGCACCGCGCACCGACTTGAAATCAGCCGCCTTTAACGCCGCCTGAAACGCCGGCTTGTCGGCCACATTGCCGCGCACCTTGGCAAGCGCCGAGTCAAGCAACAGTGCGGCATCGTAACTTTGCGCGGCATAGCCGGAAGGAATCCGGTTGAATTTTTTCTCGAATTCATCGACGAAGCGGCGGCTTTCTTCATTGGCGAAATCGGGCCCCCAGAACGCGCCCGTAATCAAACCGAGCGCCGATTCCTTGAGCGCCGGCAGCGACAGCGAATCAACCGTGAAGGCGGAAATCAGCGGCAGGGTCTTGAGCAGACCGGCCTGCTGGTACTGGCGCACGAACGCCACGCCCAATCCACCCGGATAAAACGCGAACACCGCGTCAGGCTTGCTGGCATTGAGTTGCGCCAGTTCGGCCGAGAAATCGAGTTGCGACAGCGGCGTATAGACCTCGTCCTGCAACGCCCCCTTGAATTGACGCTTGAAGCCGGCGATCACATCCTTGCCCGCCTGATAGTTGGGTGCCATTGCCACCACGCGCTTGTAGCCTTTGTCAGCCGCATATTTGCCGACTGCCTCGGCGGTCTGGTCGCCCTGCCATGACGTAATGAACTGATAGGCCGAGCACTGCGCACCGGCAATCGGTGACGGACCGGCGTTGGAACCGATCAGGAATACCTGCTTCTCGGTAATCGGCTTGTGTACTGCCATCATGATGTTCGAGAACGAGATGCCGGTAATGATCGACACGCCTTCCTTTTCGATCAGGCGCTGCACAATTTGCGTCGCCACTTCGGGCTTGAGCTGGCTGTCGTTGCGCGACACCTGTACCGGCACCCCGCCCAGCTTGCCGCCATTGCGCTCGACCACCATCATGAAGGCGTCGTATTGATCCTGCCCCACCGGGCCTTGCGGGCCGGACAGCTCGCCAATGAAGCCGATTTTGACGGGTGCTTGCGCAAGGGCAGGAAAAGGGGCTGCGCCGATCAGGCAGGCGAGGGCCGCAGTGACGAGGGTGCGCATGGATGTCTCCTTGAAATTGTGATGTTGGTGCGGATCCGTTTTGCCGGAAATCGCGCGGGACTACTATATCAAAAATAACAAGTCGCACGTCCGGTTTGTTAATATTTTGCCAGATCACGATTGCGGTCTGCCACAATAGCTATCTGTATCTATCTGCATCTGAATGTGTGAGGAAAGGTTCTTCATTGTCCGAATCAAAACACCGGCCCGGCCCGGTTGCCCGCAGCAAAAAGCCCGCCGTGCAAGCGAAGACGCGGCGCGCCGCGTCTTCGCCAGCCAAGCCTGCGCCGCCGCGCCCGCGCCGCACCCAGGCAGCGCGCAGCAAGGAAGCGCGCGACAGTCTGATGCAGGCCACCATCGATGCATTGATTCACCGCGGGTACAACGGGCTGTCAATCAAGGAAGTTGCGTCGCGCGCGGGTTTGTCGCGCGGCGCACTCGCGCATCACTACCCGACCAAAGGCGAGTTGGTGGTGGCGGCCACGGCAGCGGTGTACGACGAAGCGCTGCTCAGAGGCCGGCGGCTGGCGCTCGAGGCGGCCTCGGTGCATGATCCGGTGGGCAACTTTGCCAAGGATTGCATGAGCGTTTATTTTGACTGGCCGTTTCTGGCCGCGCTCGAAATCATCATGGTGGCGCGCACCGACAAGGCGTTGATGCGGCAAATTGAACCGGTCATGCAGCACTACCGCACCGAGACCAACGTGACCTGGCTGGCCGTGTTCCGCCGAGCTGGCATCAAACCGGCCGAGAGTGAGCGCATTCTCAATCTGACGCTCAATTTGGTCAGGGGCATTGCCGTCAACAGCCTGTGGCAGGTGGATCAGGCACAAAATAAACGGCTGTTACGTGATTGGACCAAACAGGTGCATCTGCAATTGAGGCGGGACGGTGCAGCGCGCTGAACTGCCGTTGCCGCCTTTGCCCTGACGGGCCGCTCTGCGCATTCCGGCGCAAAATCAAAGCCCAGTATGATGAAATTGTTTGCCCCATTCCCTTTCTGTCAGGAGACCCGCATGACCCGATTCCTTCGCCATCTGCTCACCAGCGCCCTGCTCGGCCTCGCCAGCATTACGGCAATGGCCCAGCAAGCTGTCAACGTCAACGTGTTCCCCGGCGGCTTCAACTGGCCGATCTGGGTGGCGCAAGAGCGCGGCATGTTTGCCAAGAACGGCGTTGAACCCAAGATCATCCTGACGCCCAATTCAGTCTCACAACTGACCGGCTTGATCGACGGCAAGTTTGACATCGCGATGACGGCGATTGACAACCTGATCGCCTACCGCGAAGGCCAGGGCGAGGCCAAGGTCGATGGCCCCGACCTGATTGCCGTGATGGGCGCGGACAACGGCTTCCTGCGCTTGGTCGCGGTGCCCGAGGTCAAGAGCTATGCCGATCTCAAGGGCAAGACGGTGTCGGTCGATGCGCGCACCACCGGTTACGCCTTTGTGCTGTTTGAAATGCTGGATCGCGCCGGGCTGAAAGAGCCGGCCTATCAGGTCGAGCGCGCCGGTGGTGTGCTGCAACGCTTCCAGCAATTGCTGGAGAAGAAACACGCAGCGACACTGCTGCTCTCGCCGTTTGAAGTGCAGGCCGAGGCGAAAGGCTTCAACCGTTTAGGCGATGGGCTGGCAACATTGAAAACTTATCAGGGCCTGGTGGCCGGTGTGCGCCAGTCGTGGGCCAATCAAAACCGCAAGGCGACGACCGGCTACATCAAGGCCTATGTCGAGGCGGTCGATTGGCTTTATGACCCAGCCAATCGTGATGCGGCGATTGCCATCTTCCTCAAGAATCTGCCGCAGGCCGGGCAACAGGGTGCCGAAGCGTCGTATCGCATCTTGCTCAACCCGAACGAGGGCTTCCAGAAAAAAGCGCTGATCGACATGGACGGTGTGCGCACCGTGCTCGAACTGCGTGCCAAGTGGTCGGAGGCGAAAAAGCCGCTGAACGATCCGGCCAAATACTACGATGGCAGTTTTTACCGCGAGGCCCTTGGCCGATAGCTCCCTTGGCCGATAGCTCCCTTGGCCGATAGCTCCCTTGGCCGATAGCTCCCTTGGCCGATAGCTCTTTTGGCCGATAGCCCCGTTGGCCGATAGCATCCTCGGCCGGTAGTGCGCGCGCGAGTTTCAACTTCCCTTCAATCTACCCAATGGAAAAATCACCATGAAATTCAAGTATTCCGGCTATGGCAAGTGGGCCATTGCAGGCTGGCATCAAGTGTTCTTGCAAGACCCAGACGGCAACGTCGTTGAAGTGCATCAGCCGAACATGTTCTGACACGCCGCGCGAAACAGTGTCACGCCACACCTACCTGCCACACCTACCTGCCACACCTACCCGCCACACCTACCCGCCACACCTACCTGCGGCCCGCAAAGGAAACTTCATGACGATTCGCCACGCATTGCTCGGTGCCGGTGTTGCCGCCGCACTGGCCCTGACCCCGCTCGCCGTTTGCGCACAGGAAAAATTCAAGATCGGCGTCATCAGCACCATGTCCGGCCCGGCCGGCGCGTTTGGCACTGACACGCTCTCCGGCATCAGCCTCGGCATCAAGCTGGGTGGCGGTGCTCTCGGCGGTGTGCCAGTCGAAGTGGTGACGGGCGACGACCAGACCCGCCCCGAGATCGGCAAGCAACTGGCCGAGAAAATGATGCAGCAGGATCGTGTCAACCTCATCACCGGCACCATCTTCGGTCAGGTGATTCTGGCGGCGGCCCCGGCGGCGTTTGCCAACAAGACCGTGTTTCTGAGTCCGCTGGCCGGCCCGTCCGACTATGCCGGGGCCAACTGCAACCGCTATTTTTTCAGCGTCGGCTATCAGTCGGATAACCCGCACGAAATGATGGCCAAGTTTTTGACCGCGAAGAAATACAAAAACGTCTACGTGGTGGTGCCCAATTTTCCGGCCGGCAAAGATGCGGTGACTGGCCTCAAGCGCTTTTACAAAGAGCCGCTGGCGGGCGAGGTCTACACCACCATGAATCAGTTGGACTACGCCGGTGAAATCGCTGCAATCCAGGCGCGCAAACCGGAATCGGTCTATATCTTTTTGCCAGGCGGCATGGGCATCAACTTCATCAAGCAATACAAGCTGGCCGGCATGTCAAAGATTGCGCCCTTGATTGGCCCCAACTTTGCGTTTGAAGAAGACATCCTGCGCGCGGTGAGTGACGCGGCACTCGGCAGCCTCAATGCCTCGCACTGGGCCAACGACACCGCCAACCCGGAGAACCAGGCCTTCGTCGCCGCCTACGAGGCTGAGCACAAGCGCTTGCCCAGCGCCTACGCGGCGATGGGCTATGACCTCACGCGCCTGCTTGCCGCTGCGCTGCCGCAGCTCAAAGGCAATTTTCAGGACAAAGATGCGCTGGTCACCGCGATTGAAACCGCCAAGTTCAAATCGATTCGCGGTAACTTCAAATTCAACCGCAATCACATGCCGGTGCAGGATTGGGTGATGCGCGCAGTGGTCAAGGATGACAAGGGCCGCGTCACCAACAAGACGGTAGACCGCATTGCCAGCGCACACACCGATGCTTACGCGGCGGCCTGCAATATGGCGGCGAAGTAGCTGTACCTCGCGCGCCATCACGCGCCATCACGCACCTTCACGCATCTTCACGCATCTTCAAACTGAGCGCGCGTCACTTTCTGTCTCACCACTTTTTCCGGGAACAATATGAGTGCTTCATTTCGCCTGCTCACCTACACACGTGACGGCAAATCAGTTGGCGCAGTCTGGGTCAACGGACGCGTTTTCGATCTCACCCAAGTGCTGCCGGCCACGCCCACGGTGCTGGCAGCGCTGGAAGACTGGTCAGCCGCGCACGCGGCTCTGCGCGCCTTCGCATCTGACGCTGCGCGCTTGACCGCCACGCCCAGCCGCACGCTCGACCGCCTCACCTTGCTGGCCCCCGTGCTCTACCCGAACGGCATCTACTGCGCCGGTGCCAACTACCACGACCACATGGCCGAAATGGCGCGCGCCTTCAATCTGCCGCCCGCACCCGACCCGCACGCGGCGGGGCTGTCGCCGTGGTGCTTCATCAAGACCCCGCGCAACACGCTGGCCGGTCACGGCGCAGTCATCAAGCTGCCGGCCTATTCCAAGACTGTCGACTGGGAAATTGAAGTGGCATTGGTGATCGGCCGCACCTGCAAAGATGTTGAAGAGAAAGACGCGCTCGACTACGTGGCCGGCTACAGCATTGCCAACGATCTTTCCGCGCGCGACCATCTGCGCCGCCAGAACGTCAAGCCCAACTCCGGCTCGCCGATGGAATTTGACTGGGTCAGTCACAAAAACTGGGATGGCTCGTGCCCGATGGGGCCGTGGATCGTACCCAAGGAAGACATCGCCGACCCAAGCAACATGGCCCTCAAATTGTGGGTCAACGACACCCTGATGCAAGATTCGAGCACCAGCCAGATCATCTTCAACGATGCTGAATTGATCTCGTTTCTCTCCAAGCGTCTCACGCTCTATCCGGGTGATGTCATCATCACCGGCACACCGGCCGGTGTCGGCACCCCGCGTGGCATTTTTCTGAAACCTGGCGACGTGGTGCGCCTTGAAGTCGAAGGCGTCGGCACTCTCGTCAACACGATGGCCTAAGCCTGGCGTACAACGACATGGCGTACAGCGTCACCCTGCAGCCCAGCGGTCACCGCTACGAGGTGCCCGAGGGCAAAAGCATTCTCAGCGCCGGGCTGGAGGCGGGCAACTTCATGCCCTACTCGTGCAAGCAGGGCGTGTGCAACTCGTGCAAGGGCCACATCATTGAGGGGCGGGTGGACTATGGCGATTCGCACCCGGCCTATTTCAGCGATGCCGACCGCGAAGC